>CAZMMM010000042.1:0-9451 GCA_964567385.1 uncultured Comamonas sp. | reverse complement strand
TTTAATACCAATCAATTGATTGAATAGTTGCGATAGTCAAAAACTAAAATAAAAACTCCTTCGCCCTAGGTCAAGTGAGCTGCAGGACAATAGCCAGCATCTGCGATTCAATTTTTACCTCTAGGAGTATTCCCATGAAAGGCGACCTACAAGTCATTGCCGCGCTACAGGCGCAACTGAAAAACGAGTTAACCGCTATCAACCAGTACTACATGCACTACCGTTTGATGAAGCACTGGGGCTTTCCTGTGCTGGCTCAGATTGAATACAAGGAATCCATCGGCGAGATGAAGCATGCTGACATGCTGATGGATCGCATCTTGATGCTGGATGGTCTGCCCAATCTGCAAGACTTGGGCAAGCTGCAAATTGGCGAAGACCTGCCCGAAGCCCTAGCCTGCGACTTGCGTCTGGAGCAAGCCGCCCAGCAATGTGTGAAAGACGGCATACGCGCTGCCGAAGCGGCGATGGACTATGTTTCGCGCGACTTGCTGCTGACAATTCTGGAAGACACAGAAGAGCATATCGACTTCCTGGAAACCCAGCTTGATTTGATCGACAGCGTAGGCCTGCAAAACTACCTGCAAACCCAGATGGGTGAGCCCAGCCTGGATTAAGGCCTAGAGCCCCTCCCCTGCTCAAACAACAAGCGGCCAATCAAGGCCGCTTTTTTATTTATGCACTTTGCGCTTGCAGAACCTGTGTTTGCTCTGGGCCTGCGTTTTTATGTCCCTCTTCATTGCGGTGTTGTACCTGGCCCAGCTCCTCTCCCTGAAGGTAATAGGCCTTGGCAAAGCCGCTGACATAGCTGGCCTGGCTAGGGGTCAGCTGGTAGAGGTGAAAGTCGGTCAAAGGTGCCAGCATATCGATGAATTTGCCAAACTTCGCTTTGAACAGGCCCATCACCTCTTCAAAGTCAGCGCTGTTGCGCGCTATCTCTTCAGCGCTGCATTGCAACACCAAGCGGCGGCGGGCAAATACGGTTTTGGCCTGGTCTTCGTTTTCAATAAACATCACCGAGCAGCAGCCACTGTGCTGCAGGTTGGCGCAATGCGCAGCCAGCTCACTGACGTAGATGTATAGCTTGTTGCCCCTTTTCACAAAGGTGGCATAGCTGGCCTCGGGCAGGCCCTGTGCATTGCAAGTGGCCAGGTTGATGCTTTGAAACTCCTGCATAAACGCTTGAGCCTGCTCGGCAATATGTTGCAGCGTAGGCTCTTGGTTGTCTGCTACAGCAGTGTTAGTCATGAAAATTTTCCTTGAAATCATTGCAGAGAAAAGTGCTGAGAAGCCATCGTGGAGGGTTGCAGCCACCGCTTTGGCAGCCCTGTTGCCTCTCACCCTCGACAGGCCAAACAGTCAACTGCATTCTAAATAAGAACGATTGGCATTTTTATTATTGAAAATTATTCTTTCAATAAAAATATGCGTATGGGCACGTTCAAGTCTCTGTTGCTGGCCTGACAGGCTGCCAATAGCGCGGACGCAGCTGGCGCTCACAAGGCGCTTGCGCGGGGGCGCTGGATTGCCAGGCCACCGCCCCGCAATCGGCTGTATTGCGCAGCAAACTACCCCGTTGCTCAATGCGCTGCACCACTATTGGGGCAGGATGGCCAAAGCGATTGCGCCAGCCGCTTTGCACAATGGCCACCCGTGGCTGCACAGCTTGCAGCCAGGCGCTGGTAGTGGAGGTCTTGCTGCCGTGGTGCGCCACGAGCAGTACATCAGCGCGGGGCACTTGGCCTTGGCTGAGTAGGGCTAGCTCTTGCGCCGCCTCCATATCGCCCGTCAATAAGGCGCTGCGGCCATCTTGCGCTTGAATGTGCAGCACGCAGCTTTGGGCATTGGTGTCGCTGGGCTTGGCGTATTGCGCCAGCCAGCGGGCATCTGGCCATAGAAAGCGAAACTGCACACCATCCCACTGCCAGCTTTGGCCTTGGGCGCAGGCTTGCCACTGCTGGCTTCTATTGGCCTCTGCCGCCAGTTTTGCAATACCGCTGCCCCATAGTTGCGCCTGGGGCTGGGCGGCCAGTACAGAGGCTGCGCCGCCTGCATGGTCCATGTCGGCATGGCTGATGATGAGTTTGTCCAGCCGCTCGCCCTGGGCGCGTAGCAGGGGGACGATGGTCTGGCTGCCTGCATCCCCGGTGGCGCTCCAGCGCGGGCCGGCATCCCACAATAGACTGTGTTGGGCAGTGCGCAGCAAGATGGCGCTGCCTTGGCCAATATCCAGCACCAGCAGCTCAAACTGCCCCATGGCCGGGCGCGGGTTATGCCAGAGCAAAGCGGGCAGCAGCAGGGGCAGCCCCAGGCCGCGCAGCCACAGCGGCCAGGGCAGTAGCAACCACAGGCCGCCCACTGCTGCCAACGCCCCCAGCCACCAAGGCGGCAAAGCCAAGTAGAGCACCGCACCCGGCGATTGCGCCATCCAGCCCAACCCCCACAGCATGGCCTGGGCGCACCAGGCAGCGGCTGTCCACAGCACCGGCCATAAAGCGCCTAGCATGGACAGCGGGGTCAGCACCAAAGTCACCCAGGGAATTGCCCATAGATTGGTAAAAAACCCCACGATGGACACTTGCCCAAACAACAGCAAAGTCAAGGGTGCCAAGGCCAGCCCCAGCCACCATTGCACCCGCGCCAATTCACGCAGGCTACGCCATAAGCGGAGATACAGGGGCAGCGGTGCAGCATGCTCTGCAGTGGCAGGAGTGAGCAGAAATAGCATGGCCACCGCCACAAAGCTCAGCCAAAAACCTGCTTGCAAAAGTGCCCAAGGGTCCCACACCAGCACCAGCGCCAAAGCCAGCAACCACACTCTTTGCCAAGGCCAGACCAGCCCCAGGCTGCGCAGCCCCACCACCACGGCCAGCATGAGCAAAGTGCGTTGGGCAGGAATGCCCCAGCCGCTAAACAAGGCATACAAAGTAGCCAGTAGCAGCCCCGCCCAGGCCGCCGCCTGGGGTGCAGGCCAGCGCAGGCACAGCCAGGTGCTGCGCCGCCACAGCCCGCCCACCAGCGCCACCGCCAGCCAGGCAAACATGGTGATATGCAGACCGCTGATGCTGACCAAATGCGCCACCCCGGTATCACGGAACAGCGCCCAATCGGCCTTGTCAATCGCGGCTTGGTCGCCCGTGACCAGCGCTGTGACCACGCCCAGAGCGCGGGCAGAGCCGGGGCTGGCCTGCAAGCGCTCACGCATCCAGGCGCGGGCTTGCTCCAAGGGCGCTTGGCGGGTCTGCCCCAGCCGCTCAGGGGCGGCGGGCGCTTGGGGACGCACATAGCCCGTGGCTTGCACGCCTTGGCTCCACCACCACAATTCAGCATCAAAGCCGTGGGGGTTACGCGCCCCGTGGGGGGACTTGAGGCGCAGCGTCCAGCGCCAGCGCTCCCCGGCTTGTACCAGCAGGCGCTCTTGCCCAGGGGTATCGGTGTAATGGCTCAAACCCAATAAGGGCGGTAGTTGGATGGCATGCCCCTGGCTATCCCACGCCTGCTCCACCGCAAAGCGCCAGCGCTGGCCGCGCTCTGTTGCCTGGGGCAGACTGACCACTACGCCCTGTACTACTACATCTACGCCCTGCCATTGGGGGAGCAGGCGCTGGCTGTCAAAACTGGCCGCCCGCCAGCCTGTACTGCCAAAGCCCAAGGCAGCTAGTAGCAGCAAGGCCAGCAAAGCCTGCACCGCTCGCCAAGCAGCTTGCAAATACTTCAAGCTATACAGCCCGAACAAGCCCAGCAGTGCCAAAGCACAGACCCCGCCATAAGCGCCCCCAAGCCAAAGCTGGCCTTGCAGCATTTGCGCTGCGCAGCCCAAAACCCAGCCCGCCTGCGCCCAGGCAGACCACAGCAGCGCTGGGATGGTCTGTAAGTGCTGCTGGCTTGATAACGATGGGCTATGGTGCATGGTGATTCGATGCTATCTGCCCCTGATTTTTTGCCGCCTAGGATTTATGCCTAGAGCCACAGGCTTACCGCTAGACTGTGCGCTTTTTCATTCACAGGAAAACCACCATGAGCCACAACGTCTATGACCGCTTGCAAACCTTGAACATCAACCTGCCCCCCGTGGCCGTGCCCGCTGCCGCGTATGTGCCTTTTGTGCAGAGTGGCAATCTGGTGTTTCTCAGCGGCCATATCGCCCGCAAAAATGGCGAAGTGTGGCAAGGCCAGCTAGGCGCGAATATGGATACCGCTACCGGCCAGCAAGCGGCGCGGGCCGTGGCCATTGATTTAATGGGTACGTTGCAAGCGGCCTGCGGTGGCGATTTGAACCGTGTGCAGCACATCGTCAAGCTGATGAGCCTGGTCAACTCCACCGCCAGCTATACCGAGCAGCACCTGGTCACCAACGGCTGCTCCGAGCTGCTGGGTGAGGTCTTTGGCGACAAAGGCGTTCACGCCCGCAGCGCCTTTGGCGTGGCACAAATCCCCCTCGGTGCTTGCGTGGAAATTGAGCTGATAGCGGAGTTGGCCTCTTAAGCACTATGCAATCCGCCACTTCCAGCACCGTAACCAGTACCGAGGATGCCGCTGCCCCTGCGCTATTAGCCGCCTGGACGACCGTGCCCGATGCTGCCACCGCCCAGCGCATTGCCCAGGCAGCAGTGGCGCAAGGGCTGGCAGCCTGTGTGCAGCAAGACAGCATCCACAGCACCTACCAATGGCAGGGCGCGGTGCAGTCAGAGCCTGAGCTGCGCCTGCTCTTCAAAACCACGCAAACGGCTTGGCCTGGCTTGCAAGCGCTGATTGCCCAGCTTCACCCCTATGAGCTACCCGCTTTGTACGCATGGCCTATCACCCATAGCAGCCCGGCTTATGCGCAATGGGTGGCGGAGCAAACCAGCAGCCAATAGCCAAGCTATAGCCGCACTTAAAACTGTGAGGGTGTGCCTGCATCAGCGTCCACTTCAGCCTGCGGCTCAGGCGCAGAAAAGCAATCGCGGAAGGTGAATACGGTGGAGGTAAAGAACACCGCTGCCAAAGCCATGGCCCCAGCCACAATAAAGACGCTGGCCGCTGGGCCAAGCACCGACATCAGCAGGGCCACCACCAAGCCCAGGCCGATACCCATTATCGCAATCAAGCCCAGCCAGCCCAGGCCGTACAGCAGAAAAGCGCCCATATTGCGGGTGCAGGCCACAATGCTGAAAAACATAGCCTTGACTGCCGGCACGTTATGCCAATGCACCAAGGCAGGTGCATGCCAGAACAGCAAAGACAAGGGCAGGTACAGCAACATAGCCACCCACATGGCGGTTTGAAAGCTGGGGGTTTGCGCCAGCTCTGGGGTCAGCGGTTGCAGGCCCAGGTACACGCGGGCGAACTCGCCGCCATCCACCAGGGTGGAGGCCAGCATCAAGCCACCAAAGCCCAGGGCGTAGAAAAACCCCAGTTGCACCAGAGCATGCAGGCGCTGGCGGCCTGTGCGAAAGGCCACCAGCAGCAAGGCTGGCGTGGGCGTGCGGTGCTGCCAGGCTTCCGCCGCGCCCACCATCATGATGAGTGAGGTCGTAGGCAACAGGGCCAAGGCCAGCGCCGTACCCAGAATGGGAACCATGCTGGCTACCGAAATGGCCACCATACTCAGAAAGAACAGCACGGAAAGCGCCCAAGGCTGCTGGCGAAAGGTTTGCAGCCCCAGACGAATCCAGTGCAAACCAGCGGAGGGGGGAACAATTTGCAGTTTCATGCGCTGATAAGTCGTCCAGCCTTCTTACAGGCAGGCGGTGATGGCCTGGGGGGCTTGCACCCGCTGGCGCAGCACCCGCTCGAAATGGCTGGGGTCATGGGGGGTGAGCATGGCCGCCTCGCGGGGCAGGTAAAAATCCCACAGCCGTGAAATCCAGAAGCGCAACGCCCCGGCGCGCAGCAAATCGGGTAGCAGGCGCTGTTCGGTGGTGCTCAAGGGGCGCTCGCTTTGGTAGGCGCGGATAAAGGCGCTGGCCAGCTCAGGGCGTAGGCTGCCATCAGCATGGTCAATGCACCAGTCATTCAGGCAAACGGCCACATCAAACAGCCATGTATCCACCCCAGCGAAGTAAAAGTCGAAAAAACCGGTGAGCCGCTCGCCCTCAAACATCACATTGTCACGAAACAAGTCGGCATGGATGGGGCCACGTGGCAGGGCGGCATAGTCGCTGCTGGCGGCTACCTGGTTTTGGTGGGCAAGCTCGGCCTGCAAAAGCTGGGCGGCAGCTTCGGGGATAAAGGGCAGCACCGTGGGTACAGTGGTATTCCACCAATCCAGGCCGCGCAAGTTGGGCTGCTGGCGCGGGTAATCGTGCCCGGCCAAGTGCATACGCGCCAGCATCGCCCCCACAGCAGCGCAGTGGCTGGCCTGGGGTTGCAACTGGCTGCTGCCCGCCAGCTTTTGCACCACTGAAGCGGGCTTGCCACACACTTCTAGCAAAATAGCGCCATCGGCCTTGGCGGGCTGCGGGTCGGGCACGGGGATGCCCTTGGCCGCCAAGTGCTGCATCAGGTAGAGGTAGAACGGCAGTTGCTCAGCCGTCAGGCGCTCAAACAGGGTCAGCACCCATTGGCCGCCAGTGGTATCCAAAAAATAGTTGGTGTTTTCAATGCCGCCTTGGATGCCGCGCAGGCCCACCAAATCGCCCAGGTTCAGTTGGCGCAACAAGGCGCGGGCATCGTCAGCAGAAACTTCGGTAAAAACAGCCATACGAGTTCGATTCGTGAAACATGAAAAACCCCGCACGTCAGCAAGGCGGCGGGGCGGCATGACAAAAATGGGGTTTAGAACTGCAGCGCTTTCCAGCTGCGCCGCCCTTGACCGCTGCCCTCGTGGCGCTCACGGCCAGCGTGGGCGGGCGCCACCTCATAAGCAGGCATGCTGCCTTTGGGGCGCACCTGGATGGATTTGGTCTCCCCGCCTACGCGCAGCTCATCTACCTCAGTATTGCGGTCGCTGAAGTGAATGCGCTCAATGCGCTGGTTATGGCGGTCACCCGTGCGCTGGCTGGGGTTGTTCGCTGGGGCACGGCCCTGCTCAGGCTCCAGCGGCTCAGGCTGGGCGGTGACGGGGGCGGGCGGAGGATTGCTGAGCTCGGTGCTCACAGCGGTTTGTGCTGCTGCAGGCAGGGCTAGCAAACACAGCAAGCTGGCTGCAGCCAACGATAAAAGGGGGGTGAAAGTCAGGCGCATCCCCGCATTGTATAGAGCACCAGCCCCAGCGGGTGCACAATCGCGCCCATGAGTAAGAAGCAAACCTTGGTGCTGGTCGATGGCTCCAGCTACCTCTATCGCGCCTACCACGCCATGCCCGACCTGCGCGCCCGCCCGGGCGACCCTGCCAGCCCCGCCACCGGGGCGATACGCGGCATGGTCAATATGCTGCAAGCCCTGGCCAAAGACTTGCAACTGCAAGCGGGGGACTACGCAGCCTGCATTTTTGATGCCAGTGGCCCCACCTTTCGTGACGATTTGTATGCCGACTACAAGGCCAACCGCTCGCCCATGCCTGATGACCTGCGCACGCAAATCGCCCCCATCCATGCGTTGGTGCAAATGCTGGGCTGGAAGGTGCTGACCGTACCCGGCGTAGAGGCTGATGACGTGATTGCCACCCTGGCCCAACTGGCTGATAGCCAAGGCGTAGAGGTGCTAGTCTCTAGTGGCGACAAGGACTTGAGCCAGCTGGTCAACGAAGGCATCACCATCATGGACACCATGAGCGGTAAGCGCCGCGATGTGGAAGGTGTGACGATTGAATTTGGCGTGCCACCCAGCCTGATGGTGGACTACCAAGCGCTGGTGGGCGATACCGTAGACAACATCCCCGGTGTGGCCAAAGTCGGCCCCAAGACTGCTGCCAAATGGCTGCTAGAGCATGGCGATTTAGAAGGCCTGATTGCGCAGGCTGACAACATTAAAGGCGTGGCAGGCAACAACCTGCGCGAGGCCATTGCCAGCGGCCAACTGGCACTAAGCCGCCAGCTCGTCACCATGAAAACCGATTGCGACTTGCAAGCATGGCTGCCTGAGCTACCAGACTTGGCGGGCCTAAGCATGGCCGCCCCAGCGAGTGAGCAGTTGCGCAGCTTTTATGAGGAATACGGCTTTAAAAGCCTGGTGCGCGGTCTGGAAGGCACAGGCCCAGCAACTGCCTCTGCACCCGCCCCCAGCGCAACCGCCAGCCTGTTTGATGCTGATGATGCCGCCGCCACCGAGCAAGCCGTCGCCGCCCAGCAGCGCGAGGTGGCTTACCACTGCATCCTCACGCAAGAGGAGCTCAACGCCTGGCTAGAGAAAATCCAGACCGCAGAACTGACCGCCATAGACACAGAGACTGACAGCCTGGACGCTATGCAGGCCCAGCTGATTGGAATCTCGCTTAGCGTTACGCCCTACGAGGCTGCCTACATCCCTTTGGGTCATGTGGGGCTGGATGCTCCGCAGCAGCTGTCTTTAGAAGCGGTGCTGGGGCAGCTTAAACCCTGGCTGGAAGATGCCAGCCGCCCCAAGCTGGGGCAAAACATTAAATACGACCAGCATGTGCTGGCCAATTACGACATTACGGTGCGCGGTTATGCACACGACACCATGCTGCAAAGCTATGTGCTGGAGGTGCACCGCCCCCACGGGCTGGAAAGCCTGGCCCAGCGCCATTGCAACCGCAGCGGCTTTAGCTATGAAGATATTTGCGGCAAGGGCAAGAGCCAAATCTCTTTTGCCGAAGTGCCGCTGGACAAAGCCTGCGCCTACGCCTGTGAAGATGCCGACCAAACCCTGGACGTACACGGTGTGCTGTGGCCACAAATCCAGGCGGATACAGGTTTGGCACACATCTATGCGCTAGAGATGCAGACCAGCCAGGCGCTTTTGCGCATGGAGCGCAACGGCGTAGCCATTGACGCGCAAGAGCTGGCCCGCCAGAGCAACGACCTGGGCAGCCGCATTGTGGCGCTGGAACAGACCGCCTATGAGCTGGCAGGGCAGAGCTTTAACCTCAACAGCCCCAAACAGCTGGGAGAGGTGTTTTTTGACAAACTGGGCCTGCCCGTCATCAAAAAAACCCCTTCGGGCGCACGCTCCACCAATGAAGAAGTACTGGAAAAATTGGCAGAAGACTACCCCTTGCCCGCCAAAATTCTGGAGCACCGCAGCCTGTCCAAACTCAAAAACACCTATACCGACAAGCTGGCGCAGATGGCCTTGCCGCGTACAGGCCGGGTGCATACCAACTACGCCCAGTCGGTGGCCGTGACCGGGCGCTTGGCCAGCAATGAGCCAAACCTGCAAAACATTCCCGTGCGCACCCCCGAGGGCAGGCGTGTACGCCAAGCCTTTATCGCCCCCCCTGGGCGCTTGATTGCCAGCGCCGACTACAGCCAGATTGAGCTGCGCATCATGGCCCACTTGAGCGGTGATGAAGCCTTGCTGCAAGCCTTTCACGAGGGGCAAGACATCCACCGCGCCACCGCTGCCG
>CAZMMM010000041.1:6488-9454 GCA_964567385.1 uncultured Comamonas sp. | reverse complement strand
AAGACGTGAAAGAGTTCTACCTGGGCGTAGGCGGCAGCGAGCGCAAGAGCTTCAAGGATGTCAAAAGCTACAAACGCCGCAAACGCTGGCTGGCGTAAGCCGCACCTAAGCCCGCAAGCTTATAGTGGCCGCCCTGTCAGCAGCTATTCAGCACCTTACCCCTCACTGTTCAAAGGAAACCCGCATGAGCCAGTTCTACGATGCCCTAGAGAGCCGCTCGCCCCAGGAACGCGAAGCCGCTTTACTGGCCGCTCTGCCCCAGCAAATTGCCAACGCCCAGCAAAACAGCCCCGCGTTTGCTGAGATTCTGGCTGGCGTGGATGCCGCCAGCATCACCAGCCGCGATGCCCTGGCCAAACTGCCCGTTACGCGCAAATACCAGCTGCTGGAGCGCCAGCAAGCCCAACGTGCCAGCACCCCATTTGGCGGCTTTGCCACCCAGCCCTTTGGCAAGAACATGCCCCGTGTGTTTGCCAGCCCCGGCCCCATTTACGAGCCAGAAGGCCAGCGCAGCGACTACTGGCGCATGGCACGTGCTATCTATGCCGCAGGCTTTCGCCCAGGCGAGCTGATTCACAACTGCTTTAGCTACCACTTTGTGCCCGCTGGCGCGATGATGGAAAACGGCGCACACGCCATCGGCTGCACCGTGTTTGCCGGTGGCACAGGGCAAACTGAGCAACAAGTACAAACCATGGCCGAGCTGCGCCCCGCAGGCTATATCGGCACACCCAGCTTTTTGAAGCTGATTTTGGAAAAAGCCCAAGCCTTGGGAACCCCCCTGCCCAGCTTGACCAAGGCCATGGTGTCTGCCGAAGCCTTCCCGCCCTCTTTGCAGCAATGGTTTGCAGAGCGCGGCATTGACGGCTACCAATGCTATGCCACGGCAGATTTGGGCTTGATTGCCTACGAAACCAGCGCCCGCGAAGGCTTGGTGGTGGATGAGGGCGTGATTGTGGAAATCGTGCGCCCCGGCACGGGCGACCCTGTACCCGAGGGTGAAGTGGGCGAACTGGTGATTACCAGCCTCAACCCCGACTACCCCTTGATTCGCTTTGGCACGGGCGACCTGTCTGCCATCTTGCCCGGCCAATGCCCCACCGGGCGCACCAATGTGCGCATCAAAGGTTGGATGGGGCGTGCCGACCAAACCACCAAGGTGCGCGGCATGTTCGTCCAGCCCGGCCAGGTGGCGGAAGTTGGCCGCCGCTTCCCGCAAATCCAGCGGGCGCGTCTGATAGTCAGTGGCGAAATGGCCAACGATAGCATGACGCTGCACGTCGAAACCACCGAAACCGCCCCCGGCCTGGCGCAACTGATTGAAGATGCCATGCGCGAAGTCACCAAGCTGCGCTGTGAGATTCAACTCTGCGCCCCCGGTAGCTTGCCCAACGACGGCAAGGTGATTGAGGACGCGCGTAGCTACGCCTGATAGGCAGCCGCAGCCTTTTCCTTTTCCTGAAAAAACGGCGCTGGCCCGGGTGATAACCCCAGGCCAGCGCCGTTTTACCTGGATGCTAGCGCTTTCCCCGCAGGCTTACTGCTCCAGCATCCCGTCCAAGGTGGCGTAGTAGCACATGGCCGCATTGCGCAGATTGATACGTACCTGCGCACGCGCCTGCTCCGTATCTTTGGCCACAAAGGCTTGCAAAATGCTGCCCGAGGACTGTAACGACAGCTCGCGATAACGTGCATCGCGCAAAGTCGCCAGGCGCACAAACTCCACATGGTCACTCAGGCGCAAAATCATGGTGGTCAAATGGGTGTTGGCGCACTGGGCAATCCAGCTGTCACGAAAACTGTCGTGAGCCATCATGTACTGCAAGGGGTCTTGGGCCAGATGGGCTTTTTCAGCCGCACCCATTGCCTTGTGCATACGCGCCAGCCCCTCCAGATTGGCTTGCTGGCAGGCCATAGCGGCAGCCTCTGGCTCCAGCAACATGCGAATTTCAAAAATCTGGGCGATGTCTGTGGGCGTAAAACGCCTCAGCATAAAGCCGCGTGATGTGCCTTCCAGCAAGCCCTCGTTCGTCAGCTGCAACAGCGCCTCGCGCACCGGCATGCGCGAGACTTGCAGCTCGGCAGCAATCTCCAAATCCACCAAGCGGTCTTCATAGGTAATGCTGCCACTGCGCATGCGGCTGCGCAGGTGTTGGTACACCTGCTGGCGCATATTCAGCTTGGGGGCTGCTGGTTTTTTCTTGTGCATGGGCGATAGGGGCTAAGGGTGTGACGGTGAATTGGCAGTCGGCTTGTGCGCCCTGTGCGCAGCAGCGCTGCTCCTGCACCTCAACGCCTTGGGGATGAATCAGCGTACCGACGGCTGTAAGCATACCAACGATGGGATGGCACACAGGCAGGCTGCAAGGCCCAAATCCGTGGGCAAAAGGGCTGTTGTGCACCTGCACATGCAGCCCACCGCTGGGCTGGTGCGCAATCTGCCAGACCCCCCAGCCCAGCTGGGCAGAAATGCTGGCAATGCTGTCCAGCAACGCCTGGGGGTTGTGCCCAATGGCTTCCCAATAAGCCTGGGCAGACTGACCGCCTTGCTCTCTTACCGCCTGGCCCAGCGCCTGCAAGGCCTGCTGGCGGGTTGGCTCATCTAAACGGCGGAACAAACCCATCAGCACATCGGTGCGCATCATCAGGTAGCGGCGGTCGGCATCAAGAATCTGGCCCTCGGCCCCATCCCAGTGCAATTTTTCTCTGAATTGGCCCATAATTTGCAAACAATATACTTCTTTGAAATTTGTAATATATTGATTTATAAGAAAAAATGTCATAGGGAAAACACTATAAAGAAATTTGATTTGATAACAATATAATTTTTTCAGGCGGCATGCCGCTCAACCCGAAGACATAAGGACAGGAGACAGACAGTGAAAACTTTGCGCAAAAGCATGATGAGGCTGGCCTTGGGGGCGGCTTTGATGGTGGGGGTGGTAGCCCAAGGCCAGGCAGCTGAA
>CAZMMM010000041.1:0-6478 GCA_964567385.1 uncultured Comamonas sp. | reverse complement strand
GAAAACGAGCTGAAAATTGCCTTCCCGGTGGACATCCCCTCCTGGGACCCTACGGCGGTTACTTTTCCAGCTGGGCAGTCGATTTACAAAGCAGTGTTTGACTCCCCCTTGTTTGTAGGGGAGGACTTGCAGGTAGCCCCCCGCCTGATTGAGGCTTGGGAGTGGGTGGATGAGCAAGGCCTGGCGCTCAAAGTCAAACTGCGTGACAACGTCAAATTTCACGACGGCAGCAGCCTGACTGCCGAAGACTTGAAGTTCACCTTCGAGCGGGCTGTACAGAAAAAAACCCTGGCCCTCAACGGCATGATGCCTTCCATGCAGTCGGTCGAAGTCACTGGCCCTTTGCAAGCCACTATCCACTTCAGCGCACCCACGCCCACAGCAACCAAAGGGCTGGCTTTTCTGTCTGCCTACATCTTGCCCAAAGCTTATTTTGAAAAGGTGGGCGAGGCCGAATTCCAAAAGCGCCCCATCGGTGCTGGCCCCTACAAGCTTAGTGACTACCAACGCGGTTCACGCATCACCCTGGAAGCGTTTGAAGATTACTGGCAGGGCGCACCTGCCCTGAAACAGGTGGTGTTTGAAATCGTGCCCGACTCTTCTGCGCGGGTGGCCGCTATCGAATCCGGGCGAGCCGATGTATCGGTACAAATCCCAGTACGAGAAATTGCCCGGCTAGAGAAAAACCCCAAGCTACACGCCAAGGTCTATCCCTATAGCGAAATCTACATTTTGCAAATGCCCAGCTATATGGACAGCTTCAAGGATGTGCATGTACGCCGCGCCATGAATATGGCCATTGACAAGGCGGGCCTGTCACGCGCTTTTTACAAAAATACGGCCCAGCCCCTGTCGGTACTGGCGACCAAAGGTTCACCCGGTGATGTGCCTGGGCTGGAAATTCCCTTTGACAAAAAGGCGGCTGAGCAAGAGCTGGCCAAGGCTGGTTATAGCCCTAAAAATCCGCTGACCATTACCCTTTATTCCACCAACAACACCTTCCCGTCCGACTACGACGCGGCGCGGGCCATCGCGCAGATGTGGAGCCAGATTGGTGTGCAAACCACGGTGGAAGAAATCACCATAGCCAAATACTTGGAGCTGAGCCATTCCGCCAAGCTGACCGGGGTCATGCTTTATAGCTGGGCCAATGCCACCGGCGACCCCGAGATTTTCACTGGCCGCATTCTCGACCCTCGCCTGCGCTTTTCCACTTGGAAGGAAGAGCGCTTGGCCAGCACCCTGGACACGCTGAATGCCGAGATGGACGAGGCCAAGCGTCTAGCCGGCTACCAGGCGCTCAACCGTGAAGCCGCTGAGCAAGCCTGGAGCCTGCCGGTGTTGCAATCCATCTCCACCATCGCCTACAAAAAAGGGCTCAAGCTCAACACCTACCAGACGGGATACATCCTGCCGCAAGAGTATTCCTGGCAATAAGCAGCGTGCACACCCCGCCGCATAGGGCGGCGGGGTGATTAGCCGGTTTGCACCGGCCCCCTTCTTTCCGACGGCTTTGTTCATGAAAAATGTTTGCCTTTTAATGGCACGCAAGCTTGTCTTCGTGCTGGTGACAGCCTTTTTGCTGTCCATGGTCGTGTTCTTCATGCTGCGCATCATTCCTGCTGACCCACTGGGCATGATGCTCCCCCCTTCCGCCACCGAGGCAGATGCGCAGGCGCTGCGCGTTGAGCTGGGTATGGATGGCTCGGCCCTGCGCCAGTACCTGGTGTGGCTGGGTGGGGTGTTTCGCGGCAATCTGGGAAATTCCATCTTCTTTCAGCAACCCGTCTCCAGCCTGCTGGGCCAGGCGCTGCCGCCTACGCTGGAGCTGACTGCTGTCAGCCTGCTGCTGGCCTTGCTGATTTCCATCCCTGGCGGCATCGTGCTTTATCTGGTGGACAAGAAAAAGATTGAGTTTCTGGCCGACTTTGTGCTGGTGCTGCTGCTGTCTGTGCCCTCTTTCCTGTGGGGCATTATTTTGATTGTGGTGTTTGGTGTGCTCTTCCCCATTCTGCCCTTCATGGGCCGTATGGAGGGCACGGCCCAAATCAGCGGCGGTACAGGCTTTTTGCTGCTGGATTTGCTGGTGCGCGGCCAATGGCGGGCCTGGTGGGATGCGTTTTCGCACTTGTTGCTGCCAGCCCTGGCGTTGGCGTTGGCCTTCAGCCCCATTGTGACGCGGGTGCTGCGCTCCAGCCTGATTGAGACGGCCAGTAGCCAATACGTCAACGTAGCACGCCTGCGCGGCGTACCCGAGTGGCGGGTGCTGCTGGTGCACATGCTCAAAAACGCCTCCCTGCCCACCCTGACCTTGATTGGCGTGCAGTTCGGTTTCCTGTTTGGTGGCACTTTGCTGATTGAGGTGATTTTTTCCTTCCCCGGCATTGGCAACCTGATGGTGCAAGCCATCAAAAACCACGACCTGCCCTTGATTCAGGGCGTAGCACTGGTGTTCTGCCTGATGGTGCTGGCGGTCAACTTTTGCGTTGACGGCCTGTACAGCGTTCTCAACCCACGACTGAGGTCTGCATGAGCTCTTCCACCACTTCTTTCTCATGGGCACGGTTGCAACCCGTACTGGCCCACCCCAAAGTGTTGATTGGCGGGGTATTGGTACTGGTATTTGCGCTGGTGGCCTTGCTTGCCCCCTGGCTGGCCCCCAACAACCCCAATGACCAAGACCTGCTGGCCACCTTGCTGCCGCCCGCCTGGCAGGAGGACGGCATGGCCGAATACCCCCTGGGCACCGATGGCCTGGGGCGCTGCATTCTTTCTCGCCTGATTTTTGGCAGCCAGGTGGCGTTTCAGGTGGCGGTAACAGCAGCCATAGGCACCATGCTGCTGGGCACGGTGCTGGCAATTGTGGCGGGCTATGTGGGCGGCTGGCTGGACCGTGGCCTGAGCGCCTTGGTCGTGCTGTGGATGGCTTTCCCGCCCGTGGTGTTTTCCATGATGCTGATGGTCGGTCTGGGCACTGGCCTGGGCAATGTGATTTTGGCCGTGGTGCTGGTGGACTGGACACGCTTTTACCGCGTCGTGCGTGCCGAGGTACTGGTGGCCCGCCAGCGTGACTATGTCTATGCCGCCCATCTGCTGGGCTTCTCGCACCTGCGCATCATGCTGCGTGAAGTGCTGCCCAGTGTTGCGCCGCTGATTGTCACTTTGTTTAGCCTGCAAATGGGCGTGGCAATTGTGGTGGAGGCCATCCTGAGCTTTGTCGGCCTGTCCGTGCCCTCGGATGTGGTTGCCTGGGGTGTGATGCTGGCTGATGGGCGCGACCAAATCTACCAAGCTGGCTGGGGGCTGCTGGCCCCAGTGCTGGGCATTGTGTTTGCGGTCTTGGGTTTCAACCTGCTGAGTGATGGGCTGCGCACAGCCTTGGATCCTCGGCTCAAGCAACGGGGAGCGCATTGATATGAGCGTACCAGTCATTGAATTCAAACAAGTCAGCGTCTCCGTGCCTGTGCAAGGCCAGGCGGTAGAGCTGCTGCGCAAAGTCTCTTTTGCCGTACATGCCGGGCGTACCCTGGGCCTGGTTGGGGAGTCTGGTGCGGGCAAAAGCATGATTGGGCGGGTCATTTCCGGCATGCTGCCCAGCAATTTGCGCCTGTCTTCGGGGCAGGTGTGCTTTAAAGGAGCACAGGTGACGGGAGCACAAATGCGCCGCCTGCTGGGGCGCAAGATTGCCTTTGTGCCACAAGAGCCGCTGTCTTCCCTCAACCCCGTATTGACCATACGCCAGCAAATGTTCGAGCACCTGGCCCACCTAGGCATTGCCCGGCGCGAGCGCGAACGTTATTGTCTGGAGCGTCTGCAAGAGGTTGGCCTGCCTGACCCACCGACCATCCTGGGCCGCTATGCGCATGAGCTATCGGGTGGGCAATGCCAGCGCATTCTGATTGCCATGGCCTTCTCGGGCGACCCTGAGCTCATCATTGCTGATGAGCCCACCACCGCTTTGGATGTGATTACCCAAGCGCAAATCATCCGCATCTTGCGCGATGTACAGCAGCGCCACCAGACAGCCGTCATCCTGATTACGCATGACCTGCGTATGGCCGCCCATGTCTGCGACGAAGTGGCTGTGCTGTATGCCGGTGATGTGGTGGAGCAAGGCCCCGCCGCCGATGTGCTGGACGCACCGCTACACCCTTACGCCTGGGCGCTTAAAAATGCCACCCCAGCCCTGACTGGCCCCTTGCAGACGCTGCCCTCCCTGGCGGACATCATGCCTGGCCTCAAAGACATGCTGGAGCTACCCGGTTGCCGCTTTGCACGGCGCTGCCCTACGCGCAATGCCCAATGCGAGCAACGCGCCCCGGTGCTAGAGCTGGTGCGCCCTGGGCATAGCGTGAGTTGCGCCGGCACCTGCCTGCGCGGTGAGCTGGCCACCACCGCCCAGCCCCATGTGCTGCCCGCGCCTGCCGCCACAACGCAACCCCCGCTGATTGAATTTTGCGCCGTAGAGCGTAGCTACCCAGTGCTGCGCCAAGGCCGACGCAGCCTGATGTATGCCCTGCGCCCCCTGTCGCTAACCGTGCGCCCTGGCGAGCTGGTGGGCGTAGTGGGGGAAAGCGGCAGCGGCAAAAGCACCGTGGCCAGGCTAATGGTGGGCTTGTTGCAGCCCAGTGGCGGGCAGGTCTTGGTGCAAGGCCAAGAGCGTGCCCAGTTTGCAGCAACGGCGGGCTCCACCCTGTCGCAAACCATACAAATGGTGTTTCAAGACCCCGACTCTGCCCTTAACCCACGCCGCAGCGTGCAGCAGTTAGTCACCCAAGTGCTGGAACTGCAACCAGGGCTAACAGCAGCACAGCGCCGTCAAAAAGCCGACGAGCTAATGGCCCAGGTGGGCATTGCCCAGGATGCAGGGCAGCGCTTTCCCTCCGAGCTGTCGGGCGGGCAAAAACAGCGCGTCAACATTGCCCGTGCCCTATGTGTGCAGCCCAAGCTGCTGGTGGCCGACGAAATCGTCTCGGGCCTGGATGTTTCCGTGCAGGCTTTGATTTTGAATTTGCTGCTACGCCTGAACAAAGAGCTGGGGGTGGCCGTGGTCTTCATCTCGCACGACCTGTCCGTCATTCGCTACCTGTGCACCCGCGTGCTGGTGATGAAGAGCGGTGAGGTGGTAGAGCAAGGCCTGACCGCCGAGGTCTTCGCCCGCCCCCAGCACGCTTACACCAAGCTACTGCTCAGCAGCGTTCCTCCTGACGACTCCAGCCGCACCTGGCCTGCACCGCTGGCGGCCTGAGCCTGCACAACCCCAGCCCGACAAACCGTTTTTTGACTGATTTTTACAACCTAGGAGGCACGATGAAATACGCCAATGACGAGGCCGCCCTGGCCGACCTAACCCAGGATTACCAAATCCACCGAGATGCCTATCTGGATGAGGAGGTGTTCCAACTAGAGATGCAGCGCCTGTTCCACCGTGCCTGGCTCTATGTGGGACATGAAAGCCAAGTGCCCAAAACAGGCGACTATGTGCTGCTCACGCTGGCCCAAAGCCCGGTCATCATGCTGCGCCACAGCGATGGCTCGGTGCGCGTGGTCATGAACCGCTGCGCCCATAAAGGCGCACGCCTGCTTAGTGAACCCAGCGGCAATGTCGGCAAAATGCTGCGCTGCCCATACCACGCCTGGTCGTACAAGCTAGACGGCTCGCTGCTGGCCGTGCCCCTGAAAAACGCCTATGAAGACACTGGCTTTGCGCAAAGCGCTGCCGCTGCCGGGCTCTCAGCACCTGGGGGGGTAGAGGTCTATCGCGGCTTTGTTTTTGCCCGCCTGAGTGCACAAGGCCCCAGCTTGCAGGAATACTTTGGTGATGTATTGCAGGCGCTGGACAATATGGCCGACCGCTCGCCCGAGGGAGAGCTGCAAGTGGCCGGCGGCTCCATCCGCACCGAGCTGAACTGCAACTGGAAGATGTACCTAGAGAACATCAACGACACCGTACACCCCATCTCCACCCATGAATCCGCCTCCAGCACCGCCGCCAAGGTGGGCGAAGCCTTCAAAGACCTAGACCCCACCGCTTTAGAGCAATTGCTGCCCTTTGGCTCGGGGTATGACTTTTACTCGCGCATGGGCGTGCAGACCTATCCCAACGGCCACAGCATTTTGGGCACCAAGTTCAGCATCCATACCGACTATTCCGACATTCCCGGCTATGAAGACCTGCTGCGCCAGGCCTGGGGGCCAGAGAAGACCGAGCGTGTACTGAGCTTCAACCCGCAAAACGTGGTGTTCTACCCCAGCATGGCGGCCAAAGGCTCGCCCCAAATCATTCGGGTGCTGCGCCCGCTGGCCGTCAACCGTACTTTGCTGGAAGTTTGGGTCTTCCAGCCCAAGGGCGCACCCGAGCAAATGCTAGAGCGCGGTCTGAGCTATGGCCGCCTAGTCTATTCCCCCATGAGCGTGGTCGCCCACGACGATGTCCATCTGTTTGAAAGCCAGCAAGCCAGCCTCAAGGCCGATGGCA
>CAZMMM010000040.1:0-9559 GCA_964567385.1 uncultured Comamonas sp. | reverse complement strand
GGCCTGGGCCAGCGCCGCCCGGTCCTGCTGGCGCAAGGCATCCATGTGCTGCTCCAGCCAGGCCAGGAAATCCATGTCGGCAATCGGCCCGTATTTGATGACCTCGGCCAGCCCGGCGGATAGCTCGCGCTCGGGCAGGGTGGCCAGACTGCTCAGGTCACACACGACCAGTTGCGGCTGGTAGAACGCGCCAATCATGTTCTTACCCAGGGGGTGGTTGATGGCCGTCTTGCCACCCACGCTGGAGTCAACTTGCGAGAGCAGTGTGGTTGGAATCTGCACAAACGGCACGCCGCGCATATAGCTGGCAGCGGCAAAGCCCGTCATATCGCCGACCACACCACCGCCCAGGGCGAACAACACGGTTTTGCGGTCGCAGCCGTGGCCTAGCAGAGCATCAAAAATCAGGTTCAGGGTTTGCCAGTCTTTATGCGCTTCACCATCAGGCAGGGTAACGGTACGCACCTGGGGGTAGTGGGCGGCCAGGGCAGCCTGCAATTGCTGGGCATACAGCGGGGCTACCGTGGTGTTAGTCACGATAACGGCCTGCGCCGCCTTGGGGCAATCAGCAAAACTGCTGGCTGCACCCAGCAGGCCAGTGCCGATGTGGATGGGGTAGGAGCGCTCGCCCAGGTCAATGTGGACGCTGTGCAGGTTTTGGGTAGGGGTCGCGGGGAAAGCCGTCATGGTCATACAGGGATCTACTCTTTCTGTGCAGAGGCGGGCAGCAGGCCAGCCATTTCTAATTGCATGGTAATTTTGCGCGCCACTTGGCCGGTGGTTTGGCGCTGGGTATCAATCACGTAGTGCGCCACTTCGCGGTAGAGCGGGCCGCGCACTTCCAGCAGGTCACGCAGGCGTTGCAGGGCATCTACGCCTTGCATCAGGGGGCGCACGGTGTCGCCACGCAGGCGGCGGGCAATTTCTTCAGGCAGGGCTTGCAGATAAACCACGGTGCTGCGCTGGCGCAGGGCCTGGCGGTTTTCAGGGCGCAGCACAATGCCGCCGCCCGTGGCAATCAGCTGGCGCTGGGGCTGTTCCAGCAAGACTTGCAGCACGCGGGCCTCCACATGACGGAAAGCCTCTTCCCCTTGCTGGCCAAAATAGTCGCGAATGGTGCAGCCCAGGTACTGTTCAATCGCAAAGTCTGCATCCACAAACTCCAGTCCAGCCAGCCGCGCTACTTGGCGGCCAATAGTGGATTTCCCCGAGCCTGGCAAGCCCACCAAGGCAATATGCAGGGCCGCAGCGGCAGTCGTCATCTTGACTTCATCTTTCCCTATAAAAACCAAAGGCCGCTGAAAGCGGCCTGGGGCTACACAACAACAGTGTGCAGTTTAACCTTAGCGCTGCACGGCATCCGTCACCATACGCGGGGTGATAAAGACCAGCATTTCGCGCTTTTCGGTTTCACGGCTGCGGTTCTTGAACAAGTTGCCTACACCAGGCAGGTCACCCAGCACAGGCACTTTGTTGGTTTGGTTGATTTCTTCCATCTCAAAGATACCGCCAATCACAATCGTGCCACCGTTTTCCACCAGCACCTGGGTTTTGATGCTCTTGGTGTCAATCGTTGGGCCATCATCGGTGCGCATACCCACGGAGTCCTTGTTGACCTCCAAGTCCATGATGATGTCGCCATCAGGGGTGATTTGCGGCACTACTTTCAGGCGCAGGGTGGCATCTTTGAACTCGACCTTGGGTGTGGCGTTAGCACCAGAACCAGTAGAAGATTTGTAGGGAATCTGCGTACCTTGCTTGATTTCCGCCTCGGACTTATCTGCCGTCATCAAGCGCGGGCTGGAAACAATCTTGCCCACACCCTCAGACTCCATGGCTGACAGCTCCAGGCTCAAGAAGCGTGTCATTCCAGAGTTAAAGATACTCAAAGCCATAGTGGCTGGCGCAGCACCCGCCAAAGCCGCTGCAGGCAGATTGATAAACGGGTTGTTGGCAATCGTGCTGCTGCTGCTGTTGGTGCTGGAAGACTCAACACCACCGTTCGTAGAGTTCAGGTTGTTGGAGGACTGCTGGCTGCTGCCCCCTACGCTGCTGCTGTTTTCCTGCCCACGCCCCCAGGTAACACCTTCCGGCCCGGTACCGTTGGAGTTGGTCGAGCTGGAAGAGGTACTGCCACCACCAAAAGTGGGGCCAACGCTACCACGCCCGATACGGTTGTAGCCACCACCAAACTTGACCCCCAGCGAGCGGCCAAAGGTGTCACGCGCCTCTACGATGCGCGCCTCAATCAGCACCTGGCGCACAGGTATATCCAGCTTGTTGAGCAGCTCCTGAATTTCCTCCAGCTTGCTGGCGGTATCCGTCACAAAAATCTGGTTGGTACGCTCTTCAGCAATCGCTGTGCCGCGCTCGGACAAGAAGCGGTTATTGTTCGAGCTACCTGTACCACTGCCTGTATTTTGGCTTTCGGTGAATTTTTTCACCAACTCTTCCGCCTTGGCGTAGTTGATTTGGAAGCCCTGGGTGCGCAAAGGCTCTAGGCCCTCTAAAGCGCGGGCGGCCTCCAGGTCTTTTTTGGTGCGGTCGTCAATCTCATCCTTGGGGGCAATCCACAGCACATTGCCGTTCTTTTTCATGCCAAGGCCCTTGGCCTCCATGATGATATTGAGTGCCTGGTCCCAAGGCACATCTTTGAGGCGCAAGGTCAAAGCGCCGCCCACCGTATCAGAGGTGACGATATTGAAGTTGGTAAAGTCTGCAATCACTTGCAGCAAGGCACGCACTTCGATGTTCTGGAAGTTCAGCGACAGGCGCTCCCCCCCAAAGCCTGGGCCTTGCACCAGCTTGTTAGGCTCTTCTTTTTTCTCGTGCACTTCCAGGACAAACTGGTTATCGCTTTGGTAAGCGCTGTGCTGCCAATCACCTTTGAGGTCGATTTTCATGCGCACCCGCTCGCCCTGCTGAGTGGTGCTAATCATTTGCACAGGGGTGCCGAAGTCCACCACATCCATGCGGCGCATCAGACCTTCAGGCAAGCTGGTGCGGGGGAATTCCACCACCAGGCCCTTGCCCTCATTGCGTACATCAGCGCTGACTGCGGCAGAGCCCAGCTCCACCACGACCCGCCCCGCACCATCAGCCGCACGGCGAAAGTCAATATCCTTCAAGGCCCGTGCCCCGGCCGTCGCCGCTGGCGCAGGTGGTGGTAACACCAGTTTTTGCGAGGCAGTAACAGGCTCTGCCAAGGTTGCACCACCTTTGACAGGGTCCAGATAGACCAGCACTGCATTGCCTTGCAGCTCTGTCCGGTAGTTCGTCGCCGCACGCAGGTTCAGCACCACACGGGTACGTCCGCCCACCTCTACCACGTTAGCGGTCGTGAGGTTGCCCTGATGCAGCTCAATCATGGACTGGCTCAACCCGCTGGTGATACCTGGAAAGTCCAGCGCAATGCGGGCGGGGGACTGGATGGCAAAACCGGCAGGCAAGGCCTCCAAAGGCTCTGATAGCTCGACCCGAACCACCTCGCCACCACCTTGCAGCGATCCGGTTAATCCTTGAATACTGCCCGCCCAGGAAAGCAAAGGCAGCATGCAGGCCACACCTGCGCCATAGGTCAAAGCACGCTTTAATTTAAACGTCGTCATTTTATTTTTCAGCATCATTTACTTCCCTCTTGCAGCTCCAGCACGGTTGTTTTTTCTATCCAATCACCCGCAGGGTCTTGCACAATTTCGCGCAAACGGATGCTGTTTTCTGTAATTTCTTCAATACGCCCATAGTTTTGCCCCATATAGGCACCGGGCTTCACTTGATAAATCAGCTTATTCACCCGTACTAAAGCGGTTTGCTGCTTGCTTTGGTCCAAGTTGCCCACCATCACAATGGCATCCAGCGGGTAGTCTTCCAGCTCTTGCTTGCGCCGGTTTTGCTCAGCGGCCAGCAGCGCCATATTGGAGGCACTCTTCTTGGTTTCACGGTGCAGAGCCTGCGTGAGCTTAATGCGCTCAAACGGCTCTGTGACTTCTTCAGAGGTGTAGGGCTGGGGCACAAATGCCTTTGGCTCTGTCAAGGGCGTGATGCGGGGGCGGGCGTTAGCGCGCTCTTGCTTCACCCAGGTCTGTAGGTTGTCCTGCTCCTCAATCAAGCACCCCGTCAGAGAGAGGCAGGCTGCGGCTAGGGCCAACGCCTGCCACCAAGGGCGCGAGGTTTGAATCGATTTCATGGTCTGGGAAGTCATTTTTTCTTACCCCCCTTTTTCGCGTCTTGGCGTTGCCCGCTCAGTTCATTGCTGTCCAGATAGCGGTACGTGCGTGCCTGGGTGTTGAGTACTAAACCCTGGTCTTTTCCGCTAGCCGCGATGGAAATATTGTTCAAAGTCACAATACGAGAGAGGTGAGCCACGTCCGAGACAAAAGAACCCATGTCATGAAAACGCCCGGAAACACGCACCTCAATGGGTAGTTCAGCGTAGTACTCGCGCACGCTTTCATTGCCGGGCTTGAACAGGTCAAACTGCAAGCTGCGGCCCATGCCAGCGTGGTTGACGTCTGAGAGCAGGGCCGCCATTTCTGCCTTGCTAGGCAACTGCTTTTCCAGCTGGCTGACGTACTGCTCGACCTGCTCGCGCTGGGCTTTCAGCGCTTCCAGGCCAACGGCCTTGACCACTTTGGTGCTGTATTCCTTACGCAATTGCACCTCTTTGCCTTGCTCGGCCTGCAGCTCTTCCTCAAACGTATTGAGGTAGCCAAACCAAGCCCCTGCGACGACGCCAACCACAATGACCAGGCACAGCAGCAGCTTGGGTATGGCTGGCCATAGGGACGGATCTTTGGGGTCCAGGTTGCGAAACTGCCCCTGCAAGCCCTCAAGCAGCTTTTTCCCATCAATCGCCAAGGGTTTTTGCTGTTTTTTTCTCACTTATTACCCCCCTCTTGCTTACCAGCTTTGGCCGCATCACCAGAGCGCACCAAGCTGAATGTCAAGACAAAGTTCACCACCTTGCGATGGTCCTTCGGTGCCAACGCTACCGTGCCGGACACAATCTCTTTCAGCACGGGTTTGGCAAACCAGGCCGACTGTGTACCCAGGTTGCGCAACACCTCAGAGACTCGCTCGTTGGACTGGGCCGAGCCGCGCAGCTCCACATTCAGCCCCGTTTGCTTGAGCGAAGTCAGGTACACCCCTTCAGGCAAGAGCTGCACCAGGTCATTGAACATATGCACAGGCAGGTTTCGATCGGCCTGCAGGTCTTCCACCGCTTTTTGTCGCTCGCGCAGGGAGTTGATTTCTTCTTCCAAGCCTTCGATTTCTTTAATCTGCTTGTTAAGCGCCGCAATTTCTGAGCGCAGGTATTCGTTACGCCCTTGCTGCTCTTCAATCCGCCATTGAAACCACATATATACCGCTGCGGCCAGCAACAAACCCAGCAGCAAAGCGGCAAACAGGGTAACGTGAAACACCTCTTTACGGCGCTTCATGGCCGCTTCGCGGTGAGGGAGGAGGTTAATCAAAATCACTGGTAGAACCTCCGCAAAGCTAAGCCACAGGCTGCCAGGTAAGAAGTCGCCTCTTTACGCAGCCGCGACTTGTTGACCGATGCACCCAGCGCCATGCCCTCAAAAGGGTTGAGCACTTTGGCGCTAACGCCTGTGTGGTCTTGCACGGCCTCTGGCAGACCACTCAGGCCTGCCGAGCCACCAAACAGCATGATGTGCTGCACCTGGCCATAAGGCGTGCTGGTAAAAAAGAACTGTAAAGAGCGAGAGATGTCTTGCGCCAAGCCTTCCACAAAGGGCTGCAGCACATTGGTCGCGTAATCGGGCGGCAGTTCATCGGCGCGTTTCTTCTGCTCTGCCTCCTCTATGGAATAGCCGTAGTGCTTCATGATTTGCTGTGTCAGACGCGCTCCGCCCACGCTTTGCTCAGAGTCGTACAACACCTCATCGCCACGCACAATTTGCAGGGTGTAGCCGCGCCCGCCGACTTTAACCAGCACCACAATATCTGCTTCGCCCACATGCATGGTGGCATTGGGGCCTTGCAGCAAACGATGCACCGCCAGGCGGCTGGCGTAAGACTCCACATCCATTACCACAGGCTTTAAGCCCACAGCCTCAGCCAATAGCTGCCTGTCTTCCACACGTTCTTTACGTGTTGCGGCCAGCAAAACATCAATATCGCCAGGGCTGCGGGGGCTGGGGCCTATCACGGAAAAATCCAGGCTGACTTCGTCCAGGCTAAACGGAATGTACTGCGCCGCCTCGGTTTCCACCTGAATCGCCAGCTCGTGCTCACTCAACCCATCAGGAAGGACTACTTTTTTAGTAATGACGGCAGAAGTGGGCAGCGCCAAAGCGGCCTCTTTGGCTTTAGAACCACTCTTTTTGAGCAGGCGGCGCATCGCACCCACCACCTCGTCAAAATTAGTGATATTGCCATCCGTCACCCACTCCGCATCTAGCGGCTCCATGGCGCAGCGCTCTAAAACCCACTGTCCTTGGCGACTTTGCCCCAGCTCAACCAGCTTGATGGAGGTGGCGCTCACGTCCAGCCCCACCATTGGCCCCGGCTGGCGCTTGAAGAGTTGATTCAACGATATCAAGGTATACCCTATCTTTTTTGTTGTGACACAAAGACACTCGAATAAAGGCCATGCTAGCAGCAACCACTGCCCGCTCTATCAAACCACGCCGACAATAGCCTGTAGCGTTGCCAAAAGGGTACGCCAAGTTTTGCAGTTTTTTGCAAAACGCCCCTATCCAGCCCACTAGCATGGCCACTTTTTATAATGCCCGCTTCCTATTATGTAGAGCAGTATGCCCGCCGAAACCACAAAAACCACCCCAAAAGCGCCCCAAAAGCCTGTAAAAAAACGTCTGCCCTGGCCACTGCGTGCCCTGCTGTGGCTGCTGGGCTTGCCCGTGGCTGCGGCTATTGCCTTGGCTTTGGTGGCGGGGTTGGCAGTCTCTAAAACCTACCCCAACCTGCCTGATATCTCAGACCTGCTTGATTATCGGCCCAAGCTACCGCTGCGTGTGTATTCTTCAGAAGCGGTGTTGCTGGGCGAGTTCGGCGAAGAGCGCCGTCGCCTCACCCCCATCGAGGACATTCCCAAGGTCATGATTGATGCGGTGCTGGCGATTGAAGACACCCGCTTTTTCGAGCACAACGGTGTGGACTACAAGGGCATGGTGCGCGCCACCCTGGCCAACCTAGGGCGGGTGAAGAGCCAGGGTGCATCGACCATCACCATGCAGGTGGCGCGTAATGTGTACCTGACTTCAGAGAAGACCTATACGCGCAAAATTTACGAGGTGCTCCTGACCTTCAAGCTAGAGCACCTGCTCAGCAAAGAGAAAATTCTGGAAATCTACATGAACCAGATTTTCCTGGGCCACCGCGCCTATGGCTTTGCTGCGGCCAGCGAAGTGTATTTTGGCAAGCCACTGCGCGATGTAACGGTTGCTGAGGCAGCCATGCTGGCCGGCCTGCCCAAAGCGCCCTCCGCCTATAACCCCATCAGCAACCCCCAGCGCGCGCGTGCACGCCAGTTGCACATCATTGACCGCATGGAGGAAAACGGCTTTATCCACCCCACCCAAGCCGAGCATGCGCGCCAAGAGCCCCTGAAGCTACGCCGCGCCAGCCTGGAGGCCAACACTGCCCCCACCAATGCCGAATATGTGGCAGAAATGGCACGCCAGCTGATTTACGCCCAGTACGGCGAAGAGACTTACACCCGTGGGCTGAACGTCTATACCAGCCTGCAACTAGACAAGCAGCAAGTGGCCTACCAGGCCCTGCGCGAGGGCATCATGACCTATGAGCGCCGCCAGCATTACCGTGGGCCAGAGGCCAGCATCTCCCTGCCCACTGACCCGCAAGCGCTTGAAGAGGCCGTTGATGAAATCCTGCAGCAGCACCCCGATAACGGCAACGTTTTAGCCGCCGTTGTGCTGCAAGCGGCCCCGAACAAACTGGTGGTACAGCGCCCACAGGGAGAAAAAATCGACATCATTGGCGCGGGCCTCACCCCCGTGGCTTCTGGCCTGAGTGCCAAGGCCAGTGCCAAGGTCAAAATCACCCCCGGCGCGGTGATTCGCATCATCCACACGGGCAAGGCCTGGGCGGCGACCCAGCTGCCGGAGGTAGAAGGCGCTTTTGTGGCGCTAGAGCCTGGCACCGGCGCCATCCGCGCCCTGGTCGGCGGCTTTGATTTTCAGAAGAATAAGTTCAACCACGTCACCCAGGCTTGGCGACAGCCCGGCTCGGCCTTCAAGCCGTTTATTTATTCGGCGGCCTTGGAAAAAGGCATCACCCCCGCCACCATGGTCAATGATGCGCCTTTGTACTTTCCGCCCAAAGGCCGTGGCGACAAGCCTTGGCAGCCCAAAAACTATGATGGCCGCTTTGAAGGGCCAATGACGCTGCGCACCGCCTTAGCGAAGTCTAAAAACATCCCCTCCATCCGCGTGCTGGAGCTGGCCACCCCCGCTTTTGCCCAGCAATGGGTCACCCACTTTGGCTTTGATGCGGCCAAGCACCCGGCCTACCTGACCATGGCTTTGGGCGCAGGCTCCGTCACCCCTATGCAAATGGCGGTGGGCTTTGCCACCTTTGCCAACATGGGCCACCAGGTGCAGCCTTGGTTGATTAGCCGCATTACCGATCAGGCAGGCAATGTGTTGCTGGAATACCGCCCCCCTAACCTGGCCGAGCAGCCCCAGGCCATTGACCCGCGCAACGCCTTTGTGATGAATAGCATGATGCAAACCGTCACCCGCTCGGGCACGGCGGCGCGTGCGCAGGCCACCCTCAAGCGCCCTGATTTGTACGGCAAAACGGGCACCACCAACGATGCTTTGGATGCCTGGTTTGTCGGCTTTCAACCCAGCCTGGTGGCCGCCACCTGGATTGGCTATGACACCCCGCGCAACCTGGGTGCGCGGGAAACTGGTGGGGGCCTGAGCCTGCCTATCTGGATTAAGTTCATGGAATATGCCCTTAAAGATGTCCCTGTGGCCAGCTACCCCGTGCCGGCCAAGCTGGTGCAAGTAGGTGATGACTGGATGTACGCTGAAAACACCGGCACACGCCGCGTCAGCAGCCTAGGCATGGAAGATAGCTGGCAGGCTGAAGGTGCGCCCGTTGCCCCGCCCACCCAGCAAGAGCGCAGTCAAATTCTGGACTTGTTCCGCAACTAAGCCGCCCTGCCCCACCCGGCACCGGCCTCGGTTGGAGCGGCTTGGGCATTCATTAGAATGGCGCTGCCATGTCAAAAAGAATGCCCTCCCCCCCACTATCGCGCCGCTGTGCCTATCTGGCGCTGTGCAGCAGCTTAGTGCTGTCGGCCTGCGGCCAGCGCGGGCCTTTGTATCTACCTGAGGATGCCCAAGCCCAAGAGCGCGCCACCCTGCCCGAAACCTTGCGCCCCAACCTACCCGCTAACAAAAGCCATGGGCAATAAGCGCTTTACGCTTTATCTAGGCAGCGCAGCACACACACCATGAGTTTGCTGGCTGAAGGCTTGTTAAAACTGCATTGGGATGGCCGCATCCCAGTGAACTTGGCCCGCATGGCCAAGGCGATGCAGTTG
>CAZMMM010000039.1:3429-9692 GCA_964567385.1 uncultured Comamonas sp. | reverse complement strand
GTTCTGGGACAACATCAAGGTGGACTTGTTTCCCGACTCCATCTATGTTTTCACACCGAAAAGCAAAGTTTTCTCTTTACCCCAGGAGGCTACGGCTCTGGATTTTGCCTATGCCCTGCACAGCAATATTGGCCACCATGCGACCAGCGCTCACATCAACCAAGAGCCAGCCAGCCTGCGCAGTATCTTGAGCAGCGGCGACGTGGTCGAAATCATTACCGACCCAGAGGCCACACCCTCTGTCCAATGGCTGCAGTTTGTGAAAACAGGCCGTGCGCGCTCCAAAATTCGCAACTACCTCAAAACCGTCACCGAGACTGATTCCAGCGCCTTGGGCGAGCAATTGCTGCTGCAAGCACTGCGTGAAGAGGGTATCGCCCAGCTGCCCGCAGAAAATGACGCGGCCCACGCCAGCCTTTGGCAAGCCCTGCTGCCCCAAGGACAAAGCCGCAGCGACTGGCTCGCAGAAATTGGCCTGGGCAAGCAGGTAGCCACCGTAGTGGCCCAACGCATTGCCAGTTTGCTGGCCCAAGGCGGTCAGCGCGCTGATACCCTGCTACTCAGCCAGCAACGCTTCGTCCAAGATGGCAAACAGGCCAGCAACGTGGTCTTGCTAGACGGCCACCACCAGGCCGCCACCCACTACGCCGAATGCTGCCGCCCTGTGCCGGGTGACTCCATCCTGGGCTACCTGGGGCACGGAGACGGGCTGCACATCCACAACGCACAGTGCAGCACCGGCCAACGCCTGCTAGAGCGCAACCCCGAGCGCCAAGTAGCCGTTGAATGGGGGGAGGACAGCGTCCAGTACCTCTACAACGCCAATATCCAGATGACCGCCCACAACGGCAAAGGAGCCTTGGCCCGTATTACCCAAACCTTGGCCGATGCCGATGCCGACATCCGCCGGGTAGATATGGAGGATGAGTCTGCCATGCACACGACGGTGTTGCGCTTTGTTGTGGGAGTCCACCATCTGCAGCACCTAGAGAACGTACTACGCGCCCTGCGGCGCAATAGCACAATCGCCAACGTGCAGCGCGGCTTCAGCAACTAAGCCAAGCGCTAGCGCTTGGCCCAGCGCCCGCCCCATTGGTTGACCGCCATGCCTACCAGCACGGCCAGTGTGCCCAGCCAGTGCAGCAGCGCGGGGCGCTCATCAAAAATCCACATGGCTGACACCAGCCCCACCACGGGCACCAGCAGCGATAGTGGGGCCACCGTGCTGACTGGATAGCGTTGCAACAGCTGCGTCCACAAGCCATAACCCAGCAGGGTAGAGAGCAAGGCCAGATAAGTTACAGCGCCCAAGCCCTTCCAGCCCACGCTTTGCAATTGCGCTAGCAAATGGGCCTGACCGCCCTCTAGCCACACAGACAGCAGCAGCAACGGAATCACCGGGAAAATGCTAGACCACACCAAAAATGGCAAAGGCTCATAAGGCCCCGAACGCGCCGCATGGCGTGAAATCAAGTTGGCGGATGCCCACATAGTGGCCGCCCCTAAGGTAAGGAAGAAGCCCGCCACGCTCATGCTGCCCGCCCCTTCACCGCGTGCCGAGCCAATCACCGCCAGGCCAATGGTGGCCACCACCAGCCCCAGCCATTGCCAAGAGCGCGGGTATTCACGCAGCAGCGCCACCCCCAGCAGTAGGGAAATAAACGCCTGGGCTTGCAACACCACCGATGCCATACCCGCTGGCATCCCCATATTCATACCGATGTACAGCAGGCCAAACTGCCCCGCCCCTTGCACCAGACCATAGGCGGCTAGCAGTCCCCAGCTCAAGCTGGCAGGTTTGCGTACAAACAGCAACAGCGGCAGGGAGGCCATCGCAAAGCGCAAGGCCGACAGCAGCATGGGGGTCAGCTCCTCCAGCCCCCACTTCGTGACCACGAAGTTCACCCCCCAGACAAGGATGACCAACAGGGCACGCAGCCAGTCGGCCAAGCTCATTTAAGCACCTGCAACTTTCATGCGATTAATCAAGATGGAGCCGACCGTTTTTGCGCCATAGCTATAGGCATCAGCGCCCACGGCCTCTATGCCTTGGTACATCGTTTTCAAGTTGCCGGCAATGGTCACTTCCTGCACGGGGAAGGCAATCTCCCCGTTCTCCACCCAAAAGCCGGAAGCGCCGCGTGAATAGTCGCCCGTCACGTAGTTCACGCCCTGACCCATCAGCTCTACCACAAACAGACCTGTGCCCAGCTTTTGCAGCATGGCGGCCAAATCGTCCTTATTGCGCGTTAGCGTGGAATACAGGCGCAGATTGTGCGAGCCGCCCGCATTGCCCGTGGTCTGCATCCCCAGCTTACGCGCCGAGTAGCTAGAGAGGAAGTAGCCTCCCACACGCCCGCCATCGACCACTAGGCGCTGCTGCACACGCACGCCCTCGTTGTCAAAAGGCGAGCTGCCCTTGCCGCAGAGGATGAAAGGGTCTTCTTCAATATGGATGTGCTTAGGGAAAACCTGCTTGCCCAGGCTATCGAGCAAAAAGCTGCTGCGCCGGTAGAGAGCGCCGCCGCTGACCGCTTGCACAAAGCTGCCCAGCAGCCCAGCGGCCAGTGGCGCTTCAAACAGCACCGGGCATTCGGTGGTGGGGATTTTGCGGCTGCCCAGGCGGCTCAATGCCCGCTCTGCGGCGTAGCGGCCTACGGACTCAGGGCTGGCCAAGTCTTGGGCGCGGCGCTGAGAGGTGTACCAAAAATCGCGCTGCATTTCAGCATTTTTACCGGGCAGACTGGCAATCGGCGCAACCGATAGCCCGTGGCGCGAGCTGGCATAGCCACCGCGAAAGCCGCGTGTATGGGCGCTAAAGAAATGGCTTTGCTGCGCAGAAACGCTAGCCCCTTCGCTATTGGTAATACGTTTATTCAGGCTTAAAGCGGCCTCTTCACAGCGCAGCGCCAAGCTGGCGGCCTCTTCGCTGCCCAAGGGTTGGGCATCGTCTTGCAGCCAGGGGTGGAACAAATCAAGGTCACGGTGGCTATCGGGTGGGGCAATATCAGCCGCGTCGGGCAGGCCAGCTGCCGGGTCTTCAGCCGTAAAGCGGGCAATATCAAACGCCGCTTGCACCGTTTGCTGCACCGCCTGCGGGGAAAAGTCTGAGGTGCTGGCATTGCCACGGCGCTGGCCAAGGTATACCGTCACCCCCAGGGATTTATCGCGGTTGCGCTCCACCGTCTCTAGCTCGCCCTTGCGCACTGAGACACTCAGGCCACAGGCCTCAGAGGCATCTGCGCCTGCATCGCTTGCGCCTAGTTTTTTGGCATGCGCCAGGGCCTGGTCCACCAAATCGGCAAAAAACGCCGGGCTATAACTAAAGCCGGGCGCTACGGTGTCAGACAAAGGCACAGTGTTGGTGACTGTGCCTGCGGTAGATTTTTTAGCAGTACGGGGTGTTTTCATAGGTGCGGCTATGATACCCAGCCCCACCGCTTACCAAGCGCTGGCGGCCTAATAAAAACCACCCTATCACCTCCTAACCCCACATCCATGTCACGCAAACCCAAAAAAGGCTATTACGTCAAAGGCGAATTTGTTGCAGAAGGCAGCGCTCGCGACCAAGAGCTCACCGCCGAGCTCAAAGGCACTTGGGACGCTACGCGCACCGATCAGAAAAAACACAGCCACGCCCTGCGTGACTTGGGCAAAGACTTACTTACCCAACGCCCAGCCCTCTGGCAACGCTTAGAGCTACCTGAGAGCCTGCACGATGCCCTGAAGGAGTACCTGCGCCTGAGCAATTTTGAAGCCATGCGCCGCCAAACCCAGTTGATTGGCAAGCTCATGCGCCAGCTCGATGAGGCACATATCGAACGCATCCGCCAAGCACTGTATGACGAGCAGCACAACAGCGGCAGCCAGCAAACCCAAACCCTGCTGGCCGAGCAATGGCGCGAGCAACTCCTAGCCGACGATGCCGCCCTGCCCGCCTGGCTAGAGAGCTACCCCGACACTGACATCCAAGCCCTGCGCACCCTGATTCGCCAAGCGCGTAAGGATTTGCAGGCAGCGGCAGCAGCAGCGCCAGAGGCAGAAGCCAGTCCCCCCCCGCCCAGCAAAAAAAGCCGCGCCTATCGTGAGCTATTTCAGCAACTGCGCCAGCACATTGAACAAGCCCAGGTTGACGATAGCGCAGCCGCCACTGACACCAACGACGACGAAAGATAAAGGAAAGCCCCGCATGACCCAGCCTAAAGCCGTCACCATAGGCATCGTCTCCATCAGCGACCGCGCCAGCAGCGGCCAGTATGAAGACAAGGGGCTGCCCGCCCTCAAGACTTGGCTGGGCAGCGCACTGCACAACCCCATCACCTTCGTCGAGCGTCTGATTGCCGATGAGCAAGCCCTGATTAGCGACACCCTACGCGCCTTGGTGGATGAGCAGGGCTGCTCTCTGGTATTAACCACCGGCGGCACGGGGCCAGCGCTGCGCGATGTCACGCCCGAGGCCACTTTGGCCGTAGCCGATAAAGAGCTGCCTGGCTTTGGCGAGCAAATGCGCCAAATCAGCCTGCGCTTTGTGCCCACAGCGATTTTGTCGCGCCAGGTCGCCGTGGTGCGTGGCCAAAGCCTCATCATCAACCTGCCTGGCCAGCCCAAGGCGATTGCCGAAACGCTGGAGGGCCTCAAAGATGCCGAAGGCCGCAGCCTGGTGCCCGGTATTTTTGCCGCCGTGCCCTATTGCATCGACCTGATTGGCGGCCCCTACCTGTACAGCCGTGATGAAGTCAGCCCCGCTTTTCGCCCCAAAAATGCCCAGCGCCCGCCTTTGACCCAGGGCAAATAATCAAGCCTTGCGTTACTGGCAATAGGGGTAAAACCTGCGCTACTGCGGGAAAGCCCCTAAAATCGCCCCATCTTTTATCTTTACAAACGCTTTTATGCGTCCCTTTAAGTTATGACACACGTCGTCACCGAAAACTGCATCAAGTGCAAATACACCGATTGCGTGGACGTTTGCCCCGTGGACTGCTTCCGCGAAGGGCCGAACATGCTGGTCATCGACCCCGATGAATGCATTGACTGCGCCGTCTGCATCCCCGAATGCCCAGCCGATGCCATCTTTGCCGAAGAAGATGTGCCCACCGATCAACTGGCCTTTATCAAGCTTAACGCTGACCTCTCCTACGCCAAAGGCTGGTCCAGTATTACCAAGCGCAAAGCCTCACCACCTGATGCGGATGAGTGGAATGGCAAGCCCAATAAAGTTTCTATGCTGGAGCGCTAAAGCCCGCGCCTTTGCACTTGCACAGGCTTGGAAGTTTTTTAGGGCAGTCTTTGACCAAGACTGCCCTTTTTCTTGGCGTGACCTGGCAACGCCTACATGTGCACAAGGCTAGGCCTCGACTTGCCTGGCCTGTTTATTCTCGACCAAAGCCTCAAATTTCTGCACTGGCACAGGCGGGCTCATCAGATAGCCTTGCCAAGCAAAACAGCCCTCGCCCTCTAGGAACTGGAGGATTTCTTCCGTCTCTACGCCCTCTGCCGTAACCTGTAGGCCCAGGCTATGGCCCAGCGCCACAATCGTGCGGGCAATAGCGGCATCGTTGGGGTCTGTGAGCACATCCCGCACAAAGCTTTGGTCAATTTTCAGCTCCTGCAAAGGCAGGCGCTTGAGGTAGGCCAAAGAGGAATAGCCTGTACCAAAGTCATCGAGCGAAAAGCCCACGCCGTAGCCACGCAGCTGCACCATTTTGTCGATGGTGTCTTGCAAGTTGTCCAGCAGCATGCCCTCGGTAATCTCAAGCTTTAGCAGCTCGGCCCGCGCACCTGTGCTGGCCAAGGCAGCCAGCACCTCAGGAATAAAGCTGGCTTCACGGAACTGGCGAGGGCTGACGTTCACGGCCACCGTCAGCTGCGCCAACAGCGGCTGCTGCGCCCATTGGGCCAAGGTTTGGCAAGCCTGCTGCAATACCCAGCGCCCCAAAGGTAGGATAAGCCCGGTCTCTTCTGCCAGGGGGATGAACTGCACAGGTGAGACAAACCCTTTGTCCGGATGCTGCCAGCGCAGCAAGGCCTCAGCCCCAACAATCTGGCCCTTGCGCATTTGGGGCTGGAAGTACAGCACAAACTGCGACTGCTCCAGGCCACTGCGCATATCAGTTTCAAGGCGCATGCGCTCGGCTACTGTCACCTGCATCTGCGGGTCGTAAAAGCGCATGGTGTTGCGCCCTGCAGCTTTAGCCTGGTACATGGCTATATCGCATTGCTGCAGCAGCGTCTCTGCCGAGGCCTGTTGGCCCAGGAACAAACTC
>CAZMMM010000039.1:2041-3419 GCA_964567385.1 uncultured Comamonas sp. | reverse complement strand
TCTTTACCGCGGGCCTTTTCCATCCCTAAAGCCATGCCTATGCTGCCGCCCATATGCTGCAAATGCTCCTGCTCCAGGCTAAAGCCTTGGCGCATGGCAGCCAGTACTTCCTCGCCCACCTCTTCGGCTTGTAGGGCTGCATCTTCTTGGTTGTTGGCCAAATCCGTCAGCAGGAGCACAAACTCATCCCCTCCCAGACGGGCCAGGGTATCTTCCTGGCGAATGCAGCTGCGCAAGCGCCCAGCCACGGCCTGCAGCAGGCGGTCGCCCTGCTCTGGCCCCAGGCTGTCGTTGACGGTTTTGAAGTGGTCCAAATCCAGCAACAACACCGCCCCCCAGCGCTGATGGCGCTGGCTCAGCACCATGGCCTGGGCCATGCGATCCAGCAGCAAGCGGCGATTGGGCAGGCTTGTCAAACCATCAAAATAGGCTAGGCGGCGGATTTCCTCTTCGGCATCTTGGCGCTCGGTCACGTCTTGCATGATCACCACATGGCCGCCCCCGGCAATGCGCTTGCCCGATAGTTCCACGCTGCGTTGCTGGCCGCTCCTGTCCGTCAGGGTAAAGGCAACCGGCGCAATCACCCCGTCAGCGTGTTGGCGTGCCTGGCGGTAAGCCGCGCGCCAGCGCTGCTGAATTAATTCGCTGTGCTGGGGGTCAGGAATGACCTTGCGCCACCAGCTATCAACGTCTGACACCAGTTTTTGGTCATAGCCACAAATTTGCACATGCTGGGCATTGCGAAACACAAACTGCCCCTTGCGAATCATGCTGACCCCTACGGGCATATGGTCCAGCACCGAGCGCATACGACCTACGCTATCGCTAATCCAAAACTGCTGGCGCTGGCGTCCCCACAGCCAACCCAGGCCGCAGAGCAGGCCCGTCAGTACCAAGCCCGCACCCAAGAGCAGCCAAGGCTGGGTACGCTCTGTTGAGGACAGAAAATACTGCGCTGGCTGGGCCACTATCTGCCAGCGCCTGCCGCCAAAATCCAGCTCTTGCAGCCACTGCATTTGAGGGTAAAAGACTTCCCCCAGCTGCTCAATCAGCACCTGCCCCGGTTCTTGTGGGGCATGGCTCCAGCCTAAATCTACAATCCGCCAGACCAGCCCTTCCAAATAGCCCTGCTCTTGCAAGGAGTGCAACACCGTTGGCAAATGCACTGACAAGCCTACCGCGCCTAAAAACGCAGCCCCATCCCACAATGGACGGCGCAGTATCAAGCCACTTGGGTCTTGCTCCACCTGTTGCGCCAGCATGAAGGGGGCTGAAACTGTTAATGCACGGCTTCTTTGGGCATGCTGCAAGGCTTCCAGATTGACAGGCTGGCTATTGATGTTCAGGCCAATGATGTTGCGATTACCCTCCAAAGGCC
>CAZMMM010000039.1:256-2031 GCA_964567385.1 uncultured Comamonas sp. | reverse complement strand
AAATACTCCACCACGTTATAGGCGGGGCTGGCCTGTTCTGGGTGAATTGCAAAATTCCACGGCAACTGCCCATCCTGATGCGGGTCTTGGCGGGTACGCTCTTCAAACGCCAGGCGCTGGGTGGCTGGCACATGGCGCACAAAATGGATATTCAGCACCCCCGTAGGGAGTTTGCCCAGCTCTAGGGACTGGGCCATATGTTCAAACTCTGCGCGGCGTAAGTGGGGCTGCAAGGCAAAAGCATGCGATAGGCCCTGCAGCACATCTGAAAACCTGCGCGTGCGCTGCTCCACCTGGCCTACGGCTAGCTGGGCTTTTTGCTGGAAGCGCTCTTGCGCCAGGCTTTCTAAGGCACGCTGCTGTTGCCACCAAAGCCCCAGTGAAGCCAAGCACCCCAAACAAGCCAGTAGCAAGCACCATCCCCATGCAACTCCCCCTGGGCCTATGCCAAAACCGGCTGAGGCCGCAAGAGGGGAGGAAGAGGCAAACTTAGTCACTGTGTATTCGTTGAAATCTATCCAGACAAGCACTGCCCGGGTGGCGCTTTACGCAAAGCAAGGCCTGCCTGCTACAAAAAAGCAGGGCGAATGTAGCAAAGCCTAGGATAGGCTTTGTTTATCCATAGCAAAAAATTTGCTTTTTACCGTATAAACCCTAGGAAATTCAGATGGCAAACCGTCTTAAAGCTGCAACTGCGCCCAGACTTTGTCTAAGCGCTTGGCACTGACGGGATAGGGGGTGCGCAGCTCCTGCGCAAAAAAGCTCACGCGCAGCTCTTCCAGCATCCAGCGGTATTCCTGCAGGCGGGCATCTTGCTGGCCCTTGCGTTGGGCCAGCAGGCGCCAATAGCGTTGCTCCAGAGGCAGCAGCTCTTTAAGGCGGCTGGCATCACGGGCCGGGTCAGCGCGCCACTTGTCCAAACGCACAGTAATGGCCTTGAGGTAGCGCACAAAATGCTGCAACTGCGGCCAGGGCGTTTGTGCCATAAAGTGCTTCTGCATCAGGTTTTGCAGCTGCTTTGCAGCGTCTTGCGCAGCATCGGCAGCGTTTTTGCTGTCTTTGATTTTGCGCTGGGCGCTGGCGTATTCCTGCAAGATGCTGGCCGCCATGCGGGCCACCTCATTGGCAATCAGGGTCAGGCGGCTGCGCCCTTGCTGCACGCGCTGGCTGAACTGTGCGGCATCTACCGGCAGCGGCTCCACCAGAAAGGCACGCTCCAGCGCCACCTCCAAAATCTGGGCGCGCAGCTCTTCTAACGTGCCCAGGGGCATATAGGCCACGGCCATGGTTTGCAAATCAGGCAGGTTTTTTTCCAGGTACTTGAGGGCATCACGCACCTGCAAAGCACACAGCCGGCGCAGGCCCAGGCGGTGGCGGGCTGCGGCCACCTCGGGCTCGTCAAATACTTCCAGGGTGACGGCATCGCCTTGATCGATTAAGGCAGGAAAGCCAATCAGGCTTTGCTGGCCTTTGTGAATTTCCAGCAGCTCGGGCAGCCCACCAAAGCCCCAGTCGGTGTAACGCTGCTCGGCATCCACTGCGGAACTGGCAGAGTCAGAGGCAGAGGCAATGGCCGACGGGCTCTTGCCAGGTTTCCCCTCCTTGTCGGCTGCTGGCTTCTGGGTGGTATCTACAGCCTCGGGGGGCTGGGCCACGCTGGCAACTTTCAGGCTGGCCAGCGCTTGAAAAGCACCCCGCGCCTTGCTGCCCCATTGGGCTTTAAGGGCGGCCAGATTGCGCCCCCCGGGCGGCAGCTGCCGCGCAAGCGACTGATA
>CAZMMM010000039.1:0-246 GCA_964567385.1 uncultured Comamonas sp. | reverse complement strand
CGGCCATGCTCATCCACCACGCGAAAGTTCATGAACAAGTGGGGGCTGAGCATGTCCAGCTTGAAGTCGCTGCGTTTCATGTCTAACGCAGTCTCTTGCCGCGCTTGCTCCAGCAGGGTATCGAGCAGACCGCCAGCAGCCCAGCGCTCTTCTTCACGGAACAGGGTGGCCAGGCGCTCGGCACTTTCTGGCAGGGGCACAAAGCGGCTGCGCGGGCGCTGAGGCAGGCTTTTGAGCAGGGCCTGG
>CAZMMM010000038.1:0-9843 GCA_964567385.1 uncultured Comamonas sp. | reverse complement strand
CGGGTGTGCCAACGCGGATGCCGCTGGTCACAAAAGGCTTTTCAGGGTCGTTAGGGATGGCGTTTTTGTTGATGGTGATATGCGCGTTGCCCAGGGCGGTTTCGGCATCTTTGCCGGTAATGCCTTTGGCGCGTAAATCCACCAGCATGACGTGACTTTCCGTGCGGCTGGAGACGATGCGCAGGCCACGCTCAATCAGGGTTTCAGCCACGACTTTGGCGTTTTTCACCACTTGCTCTTGGTAGGCTTTGAACTCGGGCGAGAGCGCTTCCTTAAAGGCCACAGCCTTGCCAGCAATCACGTGCATCAGCGGGCCACCTTGCAGGCCAGGGAAGATGGCGCTGTTGATGGCTTTTTCGTGCTCGGCCTTCATCAAAATCACGCCGCCACGGGGGCCGCGCAGGCTCTTGTGGGTGGTGGTGGTAACGACATCAGCGTGGGGCACGGGGTTGGGATAGACACCAGCGGCAATCAGGCCGGCGTAGTGCGCCATATCCACCCAGAAAATCGCACCGATTTCTTTGGCGATTTTGGCAAAGCGGGCAAAGTCGATTTCCAGCGCGTAGGCCGACGCACCAGCAATGATGATGCGCGGCTTGTGCTCACGCGCCAGGGCTTCCATCTTGTCGTAGTCGATTTCTTCTTTTTCGTTCAGGCCGTAAGAAACCACGTTGAACCACTTGCCCGACATGTTCAGCGCCATGCCGTGGGTCAGGTGGCCGCCTTCGGCCAGGCTCATGCCCATGATGGTGTCGCCGGGCTTGGCAAAGGCCAGCAGCACGGCTTGGTTGGCTTGCGAGCCGCTGTTGGCTTGGACGTTAGCAGCCTCAGCGCCGAACAGTTGCTTCACGCGGTCAATGGCCAGTTGCTCTACCACGTCCACATGTTCGCAGCCGCCGTAGTAGCGCTTGCCGGGGTAGCCTTCGGCGTATTTGTTGGTCAGTTGGGAGCCTTGTGCTTCCATGACGGCGGGAGAGCAGTAGTTTTCCGAGGCGATTAGCTCGATATGGTCTTGCTGGCGTTGGTTTTCGGCTTCAATGGCGGCAAAAACTTCGGGGTCAACGGTTTGGATGGTGTTGGAGCGAGAAAACATGGTGTGTGGCAGTCCTAGGGGTAGGTGGTAGTCCCTTGTGCCATGTGGCTGCGTGGGGAAAGACGCGCAGCTGATGCCAAGGGCTGCCCAGGCGAACGGCTAAAAGCGCCTGGCAGAGTGACCTATCAGGCGGTACGCTTCCTAGTGGTTTTGGCTAGCATCCACGTCAGCAAGCGGGCGGTGGAGGGCACCGCTTGCCTATCGCCAGTCGCGTACGGGTGGCAAGTGTAGCGGAGGGGGCAGGCATTTGCCCACAGCTTGCCAAAGAAAAGGGACAAAAGGGGCGAGGGCCAGGGGTTGCTATCGGCCTCTTGCTGAAATTAAAGGTTGGATGCAGGCGTTTGCAGCCCAGCAGTCTTGGTGGTGGCAGCGCTGCTTTTTGGGGGCTGGCTGGGGGTGGTGGCTTGGGCGCGCAGGCCAGGCTTGCTCTTGGCGGCTTGGCCTACGACTTGGCGCAGGCGCTGGTGTTCAGCCAGAACCTTGGCGGCGTAGCCACCATCGGTAGGCAGGTTGGCTGCGCCTACGTAGTACTTCAGGCCGCCCTCCACCGAGCCAGTGCGGCGGATGTATTCCTTGAGGATAGAGACACCCACGCGGATATTGCTCACAGGGTCAAAAGCGGCCAGACTGCCACCAAAGTTGTCGTATTTTTCCGTGTGAACGCGGGTCATGACCTGCATCAGGCCTTGTGCGCCCACATTGCTTTGGGCATAGGGGTTAAAGCGCGACTCAATCGCTACCACGGCCAGAATCAGCGTGGGGTCCAGTTTGTGCTGGCGGCCTTGCTCGTAAGCCTCGTTGACCATGGCGGCCAAGGGCTCAGGAGCGACGCGGTACTTCTTGCTCAGCCAATAGGCCACAGCGGCTTGCTCGTGGGGCAGTTCTTTGGGGTTGGTGGCGGTGGTGCGCTCAACGGCAGTCAGGTCGGCGGCAAGTGTGACTTCATCAGTGGCTGCCTTGGCGGCCTCATGGCGCTCTTGCAGCCAGCTGTGCAACTGGCCTTCTGCCGAGGTGCGCAGCTCAGGGCGGGCGGTGAGCACAATGGCGATAAACGCAATGCCCAAGCCCAGCATGGCCAGACTGTTTTGAGTAAGAGCAAAAAAACCTTCTGTGATATCAGCCACAGTAGTGCGCAAGGCAGAGCGGGGCTTTTTTGACGAAACCATAACGAATCATTCCTTAAAAACCTAAGCCAACACAGGCGGTAGAAAAAAAGCTGCTCCAGAAGGAAGCAGCCAGCCTTTGGCCTAGGGTGCTACAACGTTCACTAAACAGCACAGCGGAAAAGAAAAAAGAAGATGTGCTGTGATACTGCTTGGTTACCGAGCCAAGCCCAACGTAGGACGAGGGCTTGGATGCGAATAAAAATAAAACAAGTAAAAAAACAGGGTTATCCCTTGCTGAGGGATAGGGCATTGTAAAAATGTTCTAAATTACTGGTCAATCATTTAAATGGTGTTTGATATTTCAAATACTTATAAAGACTGGCTGGATAGCCTTCTTCCACGGGGCGATTCCCCATGTTTCCCGTGGGAGGAGGGCGGTTAAGCGCTACGGTTTTGGTGAGTGCTGCGCCGCCGCCCCACCCCACCTCTGGCTGCAGCCAATAGTGTTGTGTTTTTGACACTACGGCGTTTTGCTGCACTTTGCAGTGCGCAAACCCAGCTGCAGGGCATTTCAGGGCGAAAATAGGCGGTTATGCGCGCCTAGGCAGCCGCCAGCGCAAGCCAGAACCTGAAACTTTTGATTTTTGATTGTCCAACATGTCTGATGCTTCTGAACTACCGACCAGCGCCCCCAAAAGCGCAGAGCCACACCCGCTGGATGCCTTGACCGGAGGTGCCTTTTCTGCGGAAACCTCGGGCGAGCGCGCTGCCTGTTTGCGCGACTGGCTGGCCAGCGAGCCTGCACCCAGCATCGAGCAACTGCAGGAAGTGCTGCGCGAAATGATGGTGCGCGATAAAGGCGCGGTGCGCGTCGTTCGAGAGCGCCTAGAAGAAATGCGCCGCACCCTGGATCAAGACCTCATCGTGGGCGAATGGGTAGAGAAAGCCCAAGCCCTGCTAGAGAAAGACAAGCTGCCCATCACCGAGGCCACCGCTTGGCAGCGCGATGCCGCCAAAGCGGGTGCTCCCCTCTCGCGCGAGCCACTGGCTGGCCTGAAGCAACAACTGGCCGAGCGCGTGAAAAGCATTGAAGAAGTGCAGCACAAAGTGCAAGTGCAGCGCGAAGTGGCGGTACTGCTGACCCAGCGCATTGAAGTGCTCTCCACCAAATCGTGGCGCGATGCCCAGCAAGCCCTGGAAGGCTTGGGACAAGACGTGCAGCAATGGCAAACCCAGGCGGAGCAACTGCGCCAGGAAACCGGCTGGTCAGGCATTGAAGAGCGCTTTGCCCAGCAACTGGAAGCCGTCCAAGCCCAGCTCCTCTTGGTATGGCAAGCCTTTACTGAGGCGCTGACCGTCACCGAGCAGGCCGCTGCGGATGAGCAAGCCGCCCTGCCTGCCGTCCCCGTCTGGGCCGATGAAATCCGCGTGGCCCGTGGCCTGCCCTCTGAGCTGGCCGCCCCGGCCGCAGACAGCAGCAGTGCAGAAACCCCCGCCAAAGCCCGCCCAGCCCCCGCCCAAAAGCAGCAAGCCGCTCAAGAAGCCCTGGAGCCAGCTCTTACCGCTGTGGCTGATGCCACACCTGAGGCCCGCACCACCGCCATTGCAGCCCTGCGCAGCCTGCTCAAACAGCATGGCCGCTGGCTCAACGCTGAATGGGCAGAGCGCGTCCACCAACAGCTCCTGGCTGCTGGTGACGAGCAAGGCTGGCAACCCGCCCAAGCCGACCAACAACGCCAAACCCTGATTGAGCAAATGCAAGCCCTGCTCAACCGCCCCGAAGGCCAAGGCCTGGGCGGGCGCAAATTGCAAGAGCAGCTGCGCCAGGCACGCCAGCAATGGCGCGAAATTGACCAAGGCGCGGCCCCCAACCACAGCCTTTGGAAGCAGTTTGATGCCGCATGCACCAACGTTTACCAGCAGGTGCAGCAATGGCTAGAGCGCATGCGCACCGAAACGGGTGAGCAAAAAAACCAGCGCATGGCCCTGCTCGAAGAACTCAAAGCCTGGGCACAAGCCCAAGCCGCGCAGCCTGACTGGAAAGAAGCCGCACGCAGCCTGCGCCAATTTTCCCAGCGCTGGCGCGACGCTGGCCACCTGCCCGACAAGCTTTTTACTGAAATGCAAAACCAGTGGAAGCAAGCCCTGCAAGCCGCTGAAGCCCCACTGCGTGCCGCACAAAAAGCCAATATCGCCCTGCGCCAAGCCCTGATTGCCGAGGCACAGGCCCTGGCCGCCGGTACACAGCTACAGGTAGATACCGTCAAAACCCTGCAGCAACGTTGGCAGGAGCAGGCCCAGGCCGTACCGCTGGATCGCAAGCAAGAGCAAAAACTCTGGGAAGCCTTCCGCCAGCCCATTGATGACCTCTTTAGCCGCAACCCCGCCCCGCGTGGCCGCGCGCCAAGCGCCCCCCTGTCGGCCCTAGACCAACAAGTGCTGGATGCCGCCCAAGCCCTGCAAACAGCCACCCAAAGCGGCGATGCCGAGCAAATCCGAGCCGCCCTGGCCGCCTTGGAAGCTGCCAAACAGGCCCAGCAAAGTGATGCCGCCCAGCAGCAAGCACAGCCCGCCCCAGAAGGCGCGGCAGAAGACAGCCCCGCAGCAGCACCAGCCGATGTTGCTGAGGCCACTGATGCCCAAGAAGCTGCAGCCCCCGCCCCCGCTGCGCCCCCCCGCCCCTTGGTTGCTGTGCGCGGTGATGACCGCCCCGGTGCCCAGAAAGAAGCGGCCCGCCCCGCAGCTGGTCGCGACGATCGCAAAGGCCGCCGTCCCGAGCGTGATGGCGCTAACCGTTTTGGCCGTGATAGCCGTGACGGACGCGACAGCCGTGGCCCCCGTGGTACTGACCGCCCCGAGCGCGGCCCCCGTCTGGCCGATGCTGCCTTCCGCGCCCAGCGCGATGCAATGGACGCTGCCCAGCAAGCCCTGCGCAAACTGGCCCAGCAGGCCCATGGCGAAGCCGTCACCCAACTGCTGCAAGCCTGGAGCAAGCGCGACCCCGAAGCCATGCCCAGCCCGCAGGAACTGGGCGGCAAGCTCAATGCAGCAGGCCGTAGTTCCTGGAGTCAGGCACTGAGCGGTGCAGCCAAGGGCGATGCCAACGAGCAACTGCTGCGCTTAGAGGTGGCTGCTGATGTACCCTCCCCCGCTGCCCAGCATTCGGCACGGAGCATGCTGAAATTACAGCTACTTACCCAGCGCAACGCCCCCTCGCCCCAAGAAACCTGGGTGCAGGACGTAGCCCAGGTGCTGGGCAGTGCGCATAGTGAGGATGCTGCCCGCCGTCTGCAAAGCATCCTGAAGCCCTTGCTGCGCAAGTAAGCGGTTTTTAGCGTTTTGACTGGTAGAAAGCCTCTCTGGCAATAGAGAGGCTTTTTTTTGGTTTTTACGGGAGCAGCAAGTGATGGATAAAGCTTTAGAAAAACAGATGCCGATACCGCCAGCAGCCCTGCTGCGCAGCATGCTGGATGCCGCCCTTGCCAGTGCCCAACCCCTGCACTGCGTGCCGCCGCATCTGCCCCGGCCTGAAGAGGTCAAAGGCCGCCTGGTGGTGCTGGGGGCGGGTAAGGCGGCAGCGGCCATGGCGCAGGCGGTTGAGGCCCATTGGCCTGGGCCGCTCACTGGGCTGGTGGTCACGCGCTACGGCTACGCCTTGCCCTGCCAGCGTATTGAGGTATTGCAAGCCGCCCATCCCGTGCCCGCTGCTGCGGGCCTAGCCGCCGCCCAGCGCATGCTGGCGCTGGCCCAAAGCCTAACGGCGGATGATGTGGCGCTATGCCTGCTCTCTGGCGGTGGCTCGGCCTTGCTGCCTCTGCCTTTGCCCGGCATCAGTCTGGCGGACAAGCAGCAGCTCAACCAAAGCCTGCTGGCCAGCGGGGCCAGCATTGGACAAATGAATATCGTGCGCCGCCACCTATCAGCCATCAAAGGCGGGCGCTTGGCCGCCGCCTGCCATCCCGCACAGGTCATCAGCCTGCTGCTATCGGATGTGCCGGGCGACCATCCTGCCGATATTGCCTCTGGCCCCACTGTGGGCGACAGCAGCACCTGCGCAGATGCGCTGGCCGTTGTGCAGCGTTATGGCTTGCACCTGCCGCCCCACGTGCAAGCGGTATTGCAAAGTGGGGCGGCAGAAAGCATCAAGCCCCAGGATGTGCGCCTAGCAGGCCAGCGCTGCCACATCGTTGCCGCACCCCAGCAAGCGCTAGAGGCCGCCGCAGCGGTAGCGCGCAAGCATGGCCTGGCGGCGCATATCCTGAGTGACGCCATAGAAGGCGAGGCGTGTGACGTCGGTCAGGTACTGGCAGCCCTGGCCTTGCAGGTGGCCGAGCGGGGCCAGCCTTTTGAGCGGCCCTGCGTGCTGCTATCGGGTGGGGAGACAACTGTAACTTTGCGTCCACCTGCCCCAGAGCAGCCCCGCTTGGGCCTAGGTGGGCGCAATGTGGAATGCCTGCTGTCATTCGCCCTAGCCACCCGTGGCCATCCGCGCATTCATGCCCTGATGGCTGATACCGATGGTGTGGACGGCGCTGCGGAAATTGCCGGTGCGGTACTGGCCCCCAGCACTTTGGAGCGTGCCTTGGCCAAAGGCATCAACCCCTTACGCAGCCTGGATGCCCATGATGGGCATGGATTTTTTACCGCCTTGGGCGATTCGGTCATCACGGGGCCGACCATGACCAATGTGAATGATTTTCGGGCGGTGCTGGTGGTGTAAGCGGCTACCACGGATTGCAGCAATCCTTATCGCGATGTGCTTACACTATTCTGCAAAAGGAGTTTTTGATGTCCATGTACAGCGTCAACCAGACCTCGGTTAAACAGATTCTGGCCTCTATCCACGGCAATAAGATTGCTATCCCAGAGCTGCAGCGGCCCTTTGTCTGGAAGTCGTCCCAGGTGCGAGATTTGATGGATTCGCTGTACAAGGGCTATCCGGTGGGTTTTTTGATTACCTGGCAGTCTGTTGGTGCCAAGCTCAAGGGTGGTGAGCTTGCCACGCACCAGCAAATCCTGATTGATGGCCAGCAGCGCGTCACTGCTTTGCGTGCCGCCATTGCTGGATTGCCTGTTGTTGGTTCACGCTACGAGAAAAAGCGCATCACCATCGCTTTTAACCCAGTAACCGAGGAGTTCGCTACCCTGACACCGGCTATTGAGAAGAGCAGCCAGTGGATTCACGATATCAGTCGTTTTTTTGCTGACTCCAAGCTGACCTTCATGGGGCGCTACTCAAAAGCTAACCCAGGGCTGGATGCAGTGCAGATTGAGACTGCACTGATGAAGCTGGCTGAGATTGAGAATGCCCAGATTGGCGTGATTTCGCTGGAAGATGCGTTGGACGTTGAGGTGGTAGCCGAAATCTTCGTACGCATTAACGCAAAGGGCGTACCGCTATCGAGTGCCGACTTCGTCATGAGCAAGATTGCCACCTATGGCGAGGAAGGTCGCAATTTACGCAAGCTGATTGACTACTTCTGCCATCTTTCGGTAGCAGGGCATGCCTATGATGATATTCGTCAAAACGATGAGGAATTTGCAGGTTCTGGCCTACTCGACAAAATTAGCTGGCTGAAAGAGCACAGCGACAATGTCTTCCAGCCCACTTACTCCGATCTAATCCGTATTGCCGGGCTAGTCGGTTTCGAGCGCGGTAAGGCGGGAGCCATCGTCAGTGAGCTTTCAGGTTTGGATCCCGCAACCCGCAAGATTGATGAAAGCCGTATTCCCGAGGCGTATCAAAAGTTGGCGGATGCCTTGCAGCAGATCGTACGCCAGTATCATTTTCAAAATTTCCTGCTGCTCATCCAGTCCATTGGCTTTATTAACGCGGACTTGATTGGCTCTCGCAATGCACTAAATTTTGCCTATGCGCTCTACCTGCGCTTACGCTCTATGGATATGGCTGAGCCAGAGCGAGTGCGCATGGTCAAGCGCTGGTTTGTCATGACGCTGCTTACTGGTCGTGCTGTGGGGAGCTTTGAATCTACTTGGGAAACAGACTTGCGCCGTATTGATGAACTGGGCGTGGCCCAGTATCTAGCTAATATTGAGGCGGCCGAGCTAGCAGAAGGCTTCTGGGATGTGGCGCTGCCGCAGAATCTGAATTCACCCAGCACCCGCAACCCAGCGTTCCAAGTCTATATGGCGGCACTGATCAGTAATGGTGCGCGTGGCTTTCTGTCCAAAAATGCCAAAGTGGGGCAGATTATTAGCGGCCCGGCTGATATGCACCACATCGTGCCCAAGCAACACCTGATTAAAAACGGCTATCCAAAGCAGGGCGACTACAACCAAATTGCCAACCTCGCGTTGACTGAAACGCCGATCAATTTGGCTATCAGCAGCAAGCCGCCGGCAGAATATATGGCGATAGTGAAGAAGCAGGCTATTGGCGGGCCGCTGCGCATTGGGGAGCTCAGTAACGAAGAGGATTTGGCCTGCAATCTGGCTGAAAACGCTATTCCAGACTTCATCTTGGGGGTCAGTGCTGCTAACTACGAAGAGTTCCTAGAAGCCAGGCGACAGCTCATGGCGCAAGTCATTTGTAACTATTATCTGGGGCTGTGAGCCTTGAAAAATTACATTGTTAGGCTCCCCCTAACAGGAGCACTCCCATGACTGAAAAACTTGACCTCAGCGCACTCAGCAATGCCATTGCCTCACTGGAAGGCGGGCTGGAGGTGGTGAGCGATAGCCAATGGTTTGGCCAGCAGTCGGCCAATGTGCAAAATACCTTGGTGGCAGGCGTAATCCAGAACTTCGAGTTTGTCTATGAAATCAGCATCAAGATGCTCAGACGGCAGCTTGAGGCCGAATCAGACAGCCCTGAAGAAGTGGATGCCACCAGCTTTCGCGACATGCTGCGCCTGGCGGGCGAAAAAGGCTTGATTGCCGATGTGCAAGCCTGGTTTGCATACCGCCAGATGCGCAATATCACCGCCCACACTTACGACCATGAAAAGGCGCAAATGGTGTACGAGGGCACATTGCTCTTTATGGAGGATGCGCGGGCGCTGCTGCAAAAGCTGGAAGCCCGCAATGCCTGAGATGCCCCCTATCGATGTGCACCCCGGCCTGTGGGTAATTGTGCGTGACATCCTGCACAAGCATGTACCGCAATGTGAGGTCTGGGCTTTTGGCTCGCGGGCCAAATGGACGGCTAAACCTTATTCCGACCTAGATTTGGTCATTATCAGCAGCCAGCCTTTGCCCCTGTCCGTCAGTGCCGGGCTGACTGAAGATTTTTCCGAATCTGATTTGCCTTGGCGGGTGGATGTGATTGACTGGGCAAGCACTAGCGAGTCATTCAGGCAAATTATTGAGCGGGATAAGGTTGTGGTGCAGGAAGCAAGGAGGGGCTGAGTAGGGCAGGATGGGTCAAAGGAACGAAAAAAAGCCGCTGCATTACTGCAACGGCTTTTCTTAGCGTTTGGTGCCCAGGAGAAGACTCGAACTTCCACACCTCGCGGCGCTAGTACCTGAAACTAGTGCGTCTACCAATTCCGCCACCTGGGCTGAAACAAAAAATTTCCTAAAAATGTTTACCTAAGTATCGGAGAAGCAGTACCTGCTTGTCGTTAAACTTGGTGCCCAGGAGAAGACTCGAACTTCCACACCTCGCGGCGCTAGTACCTGAAA
>CAZMMM010000037.1:0-9961 GCA_964567385.1 uncultured Comamonas sp. | reverse complement strand
ATGAATGGTTTAGCCCACCCAAGGAAACCGAAGCCGCCACCAGCCTGATTAACAGCGGTGCGGATGTGCTCTTCCAGAACACCGACTCGCCCGCCGTGCTTAAAACCGCGCAGGAAAAAGACGTGCGCGCCTTTGGCTGGGATTCGGACATGAGCGCCTACGGCCCCGAGGCGCATTTAGGCTCTGCCGCCATTGACTGGCTGCCCTACTACCGCCAATCGGTGCAAGCCGTGCTGGACGGCACTTGGCGCAGCGGCCAAGCCTGGTGGGGCGTGAAGGAGGGCGCGATTGATTTGGTTTCTATGCCTGATGAGATTCCGCTGGACATCCAAGCTAAAGTCGCCCGCGCTAAAGACGGCTTGGAAAACGGCAGCCTGCATATCTGGCAAGGCCCCATCCAGGCCAATGACGAACGCGAAGTGCTGGCTGACGGTGCGGTGGCCGATGATGCTTTTCTTACCAGCATTAACTTTTACGTCAAAGGCGTAGAAGGCAAGGTGCCTGGGGCGCAGTAAAGCCTTGTTTGAACAGCGGCCTGTGGAGATTATCCATAGGCCGCTTTTTTATGGGATGGCTGTTAATAGCCCTTGCTGCTGTGCCTACGGCTCATCATTCCAGCGCTGACGAAAGTCCTGCTCTAACTGCTCGCATTGCGCTTGGCCGGTGAAGTGGCGTGGCTTGTCGTCATCGGGTTTGCGCTTGAGTTCTTTCCAGCATTGGCGAATGGTTTCACGCTCTACCCATTGCGTTTCACGATCGGGGGATGCGGTAAACAAGAGTTTGCTGACAAGCATCAAGACAATAAAAAACAGCACGGGCAAGCCCAGCAGCCAGCGCAGTGGGCGAAACTTGGGGCCTTCTGATGGTGTGGCCTGTGGCTCAGGATTAGTCATACAAAGTCGTTCGGTTGTGTAGAGCTGGGTGTAGCCAGTACGCAAAAGGCCTGCTCGTTAAGTCGCAGGCCTTGGGAATATGCTTGGTTTGTGTGCTTGCAGAGAGCTTTAGTTTTGGCTGTCTATGCTGCTTTGGTCTGCCGCTGCCAATGGGACGCGGCGTGCACCGTTAAAGCGTTTGACCCAGTAGCTGGTATTCATGCTTTCGACACGTACAACCGCACCAGTGCGGGGGGAGTGGATGAATTTACCATCGCCTACATAAATACCAACATGGCTGAAAGCGCGGCGCATGGTGTTAAAAAACACCAAGTCTCCGGGACGCAATTCAGATTTTTTAATGGCTGTGGTCGCTGCTGCCTGGTCTTTGGCAATGCGCGGCAGCTCGTATTGGGCGACATCGGCAAAAACGTTTTGGACGAAGCCGCTGCAATCAAAGCCCGAGCCAGCGTTGGTACCGCCACTGCGATAGGGGGTGCCAATCAAAGACATGGCCACTGAAATCAGTTCAGAGGAAGGGTCTTTCGAGACAGGGCCTTTCAGGCCTAAGTGGCTGTGGGGGGGCTGCTGCTCATGCAAGGAGCTGAGCCATTGGCGCTCTTCCAGGCGCAGCGTAAGACCGGTCAGGCTTGCGGGGGGCAAGACGGTAGCGGTTTGGTCATCCGAAGAAGAGGTGGGCAGGCCTGCATGCCCATCAGTCTGCAGTGTAGAGACTGAGGTTTGCGTGGTGTTTTCCAGGCTGGAGCAGGCGGACAGGCCAAGGATGGCGACAACGGGTAGTATTTTTTTAAAACCGAGCATGGGCTGAGGGTAACATGCTTATTGCCATTGGTGGTATCGGGTAAGTCTTAAAAAACGTGAAAAAGGAAGCTTTTCTATGCTTTTGGAATGCGATGAGTCTCAGTTGGTCTTGGTGGATTACCAAGACAAGTTAATGCCTGTCATCTTTGAGGGGCAGGCCGCTTTGGCCAATGCGCTGCGCTTGGCGCAAGCCGCCCGCCTGTTGCAGGTGCCTGTCTGGGGGACGGAGCAAAACCCTCAAAAACTCGGACCCAATGCCCCGGCTTTGAAAGCCTTGTGTGACCGTACTTTTGAAAAAATGGCCTTCAGCGCTTTGGGTGACTCGGATTTGTTGCAGGCTTTATTGCCTCCTGCACCAGCTGCCCGCCCAGCCAGTGGCAATGCCCGCAGCCTGCCCAAGCATTTGCGCAAGCCTGAGCAGCCGCCCCAGCCTAGCCGCCCCAGCCCATGTTTGCCTGCTGCAAACAGCCCTGTCTTTGCTAGAGCAAGAAGAGCTGGAAGTGTGGGTCGTGACCGATGCTTGCAGCTCACGCACGGAGCGTAATCGGGATGCAGCGTTTGACCGTTTGGCTTCTGCCGGGGCAGAGCTGGTGACGACAGAGATGGTGATTTTTGAATGGCTGGGTGACTGCAAACACCCAGCTTTCAGGGATGCCTTAGCCTTAATTAAGTAAGAAGGCGGAAAGTCCACTCAAGGGGCCAAGCGCTGGCGCTGCCATTGGCCAGCTTGCCAACGGTAGTGCAGGCGGTCATGCAGACGGCTGGCGCGGCCTTGCCAAAACTCCCAGGCATCAGGGCACAGGCGATAGCCGCCCCAGTGCGGTGGGCGCGGTGGTTCTTGGCCAAATTGCTGGGCGTATTGGGCCGCTTGCTGCTCTAGAAAGTCCCGGTCATGGATGACCTGGCTTTGTGGGCTGGCCCAAGCGCCTAGGCGTGAATCCAAGGGACGGCTATGAAAATAGGCATCGCTTTGGGCCTCGGGTATTTTCTCTACCAAGCCCTCTATGCGCACGATGCGCTCTAGCTCAGGCCAGTAAAACTGCAAAGCCCCCCAGGGGTTGCCCGCAATTTCCTGGCCTTTGCGGCTTTGGTAGTTGGTGTACCAAGTGATGCCTTGGGCATCGTAGCCCTTGATAAGCACAATACGCGTACTGGGGCGCAGGTTGCTGCCTACGGTGGCCAGGGTCATGGCATTGGCATCGGTCACCTCGGCAGACAAGGCCTCTTGCAGCCATTGGGCAAACTGCTGCAAGGGGTCTGCGTGCGAGGCGGTTTCATCCAGGGCCGCGCGTTCGTAGCTGCGGCGTAAGTCGGCAATGTTTTGTGGGGAATGGCTCATGGCCCGTTATTGTGCGCTGGATGCGGGCAGCACAAGTCTAAAGCAGCTGGTTTTTTCCCTGGCTGGGCTGTAAAAAAGCGTTTGAACGGCGGCTGACCGCTAACAACCCCTAAAATGTGCGCCTGTTTGTTGATAGATGGTGTTTTTGCCTGCAATACATGCAGGCTTTTTTATGGAGTGACTATGTCTAACATGACCGACGATGACGATCAGCAACGCTTTGCGCTGGGTTTGATTTTTGTATTGCTGGGTTTGCTGCTGACTGCTGTGATTGGCACGGTGGTGGTTAAGCAGCGCACAGGTGCTGCCGCTAACAAAGGTGTGAGTACTGTTGCTGCACCAGCGGCGGCAGCTGGTGCAGCCAGCGCTGGTGTGGCTCTGGCCCAGACAGCAGCTGTGGCTTCTAACGCGGCCGCTAACGGCTCTGGCGCAGCAGCTACCGCCGCGTCAGCGGAGCAAGCAGAGCCAGTGACTTTGGCTCCACAAGCTGTTGTGCAAACCAGCAAGGCCGCTGTGCGTGTAGATGGTGATGTGGTGAAGTTTTTCTTTGTAACTGGCCAGTCTGACATTGCCCCTGAGGCTGACCAGGCCTTGGTGCAAATTCTGGAGGGCGTCAAGCAAGGCAAGCGTGTGCAAGTGTCTGGCTTTCACGATGCGGTGGGCAACCTGGAGCAAAACCAAGCCTTGGCCAAAAAGCGTGCCCAGGCGGTGCAGGAGACGCTGCAAAGCTTGGGCGTACCTGCAGCTGTGATTGAGCTGCACAAACCCGAGCACACCCAGGCTGATGGCAACAACGCCGAGGCACGCCGCGTAGAGGTCACTTTGCTGTAACCGCAATTAGATGCGGCAATGCTGCCCCACTTTTGGTGGCAGCCATGCAGGCATGGCCAGCCCTTGTTCCTGCTCCGTAAGGGGTGAGGGCAAGGGCTTTTTTATGTAAGCTTGGCCAAAATGGGTGGTGCTATACCCCCTAGGGTTTGCACTGGATTTGTCGCGAAGCAGACTATTGTCTGCTTAGACGGGGGTGAAAACGTGTATCGTTTTGTACTGTGCCGCCGCTGGGCTCTGCGCCCTAGGCGGTATTTCAATAAAGGTGGAGACAATGTTGCGTATTGAAAATATAAAAATTAGTACCAGGCTGGTAATTGGCTTTGGTTTGATGGCGGTGCTGCTATTCTTGATTAGTGGTACCTCTTTATATAAAGCGAAGCACTTGCATGATGATTTTGAGTCGGTTATTTATAAGCAATACCCCAAGGTGGTAAAAATAGAGCAAGTGCGTGACCTGCTCAACACCAATGAGCTGTCTATCAGCCACATGCTGCACTATAAAGAAAAAGCCAGTCATGAGGATTTGATTGAAAAAATTATGAACACACGCCAAAAAATTGGAGAGATTATTCAGTTTTTTGAGCAGCAGCCCATGACCGTCGAAGAGCAAGAGGTTTTTGACGAGTTCAAAGTCCTGCGGGGCAAGTACCTGGAGGTGCAGGATAAGTATATTGAGCTGGTGCGTGAGGACAGGGCTTACGATGCCTTGTTTACTTTGATTTTAGAAATGCCGTATATCCGTGAAGATTATCATAAAGTTCTCCGCAGTATTGTAGATGTGCAAAATAATCTCATGAATGAGTCCGTAGCGGTGGCCAAGGAGTCTGTGAATAATATGTACTTGATGATTGGTGGCGCTACCTTGATTGCCTTGATAGGTGCCACGATTTTGTCATTATGGATTATTCGCACCATTACCCGCCCCATTGCCCAGGCTGTGGGGGTGGCGCATGCAGTGGCCCAAGGGAATTTGACCCAGCATATTGATGCCCGAGGCAGGAATGAGGCCGCCCACCTCTTGCAATCCCTCAAGCAGATGCAGGCGGGCCTGGTGGGCGTAGTCTCCCAAGTGCGCCAAGGCTCTGAGGGGATTGCCTCGGCCAGTGCGGAAATTGCCCATAGCAATCAAGACTTGTCTGAGCGCACAGAAAATCAGGCCGCAGCCTTGCAGCAAACCAGCAGCACCATGGACGAGCTCAATACCCGTGTGCAGCAAAACGCGGATAACGCCCAGCAGGCCAATCAGCTGACGCAGAAAGCCACGCAAATTGCCCAGCAAGGTGGCCAGGCCATGGAGTCGGTGGTACGCACCATGGCTGGTATTGATGCCAGCGCCCAGCGTATTGCCGACATCATTGGTGTGATTGATAGCATCGCTTTTCAAACCAATATCCTGGCCTTGAATGCTGCGGTTGAGGCCGCTCGTGCGGGCGAGCAGGGCCGTGGCTTTGCCGTCGTAGCCTCTGAGGTCAGGGCCTTGGCAGGGCGCAGTGCTGATGCCGCACGTGAAATCAAAGGCCTGATTACCAATAGCCAAACCAGCGTCAATGCGGGCACGCAAGAAGTGCACCATGCCGGGCAAATCATGGCCGATGTGGTGCAGTCTATTGCCCATGTAGCGCAAATCATGGGTGAAATTACCAGTGCCAGCGCTGAACAAAGCCAGGGCGTGCAGCAAGTCAACCAAGCCGTGCTGGATATGGAGCAAAGCACCCAGCAAAACGCTGCCTTGGTGGAGCAAATGGCCGCCGCCGCTACGGGTTTGAGCCAGCAGGCCCACGCTTTGGTGGAAACCGTCTCAGTCTTTGAGGTGGGTACAGCACTGCAATCGGGGCAGGAGCCAGAAGAGCTAGAAGACGAGGGGGCTGCCATAACCCCGCCTTTGCTGGGCTTGGCACCAGCGCTGGCTTAAAGCCAGCAACCCCTTTCACTAGCGCATGGCAACAGACCTGCCTGCCCAGGTACAAGCGGTTCTGCGCCAGTGGGAGGGCAGTGATGAGCGGCTACGCCCCCGCCTTGGCCAAGGGGCTATGGCCGATGCCGTGGCCAAGGCCATCACTGACGATGCGGTCTTGGTGGTTGAAGCAGGCACGGGCGTAGGCAAAACCTTTGCCTACCTGCTACCTGCCCTGCTCAGTGGCCGCAAGCTGGTGGTTTCTACGGCCACTAAAGCCCTACAAGACCAGCTTTACCATCGCGATGCGCCACGTTTGCTGGCCCATCTGGCCTTGCCTTTACGCCTGGCCTTGCTGAAAGGGCGTAGCAGCTATCTGTGCCTGCACCGCCTGCAACGTGCCCAGCAGGCAGGCCAGCAGCATGATGCCGCCTTGTGGCGTGCCTTGGCCCAGGTGCAGCAGTGGAGCAGCAGTACCACCAGCGGCGATTTGGCCGAGCTGCCCACCTGGGATGAATATGCCCCTGTTGCACCCTTGGTGAGTTCTACACGCAGCAATTGCCTGGGCAGTGATTGCGCCTTTTGGCAGGCTTGCTACGTCAACCAGGCGCGGGCCAAGGCTTTGGAGGCAGAGGTCTGCATCGTTAACCACCATGTCCTGTTTGCTGACCAAGAGTTGCAGGAGGAAGGTGCCAGGCCCCTGCTACCTCAGGTTGGCGTAGTGGTGGTCGACGAGGCCCACCAGCTCAATGACGTTGGAGTGCAGTTTGCTGGTATTAGCCTGAGTACGCGCCAACTGCTGAACTGGGTGCGGGCAGCCTTACGCCAAACCACCAGCCAGGCCCTTGGCTTGCAAGCCTGGGTGGATGATTTGGCTCGCCTGGAACAGGCCGTGCTGCAATGGCGTGCTTTGTTGGCTGATGTGCCAGCGGGCCAGCGCCTGGCTTGGCAGGGGCTGGCACCAGAGGGAATCAGCGCAGAGCAATGGCAGCGGCAGGTGCAGCAGGTAGGGCGTAGCCTGCGCCGCCTGTGGCTGGCTTTAGGGCAAGCCTTGGAGGCTGCGCCTGCTCTGCAAAACCTCTATCGGCGGGCAGGGCATTGTTTGCAGTATTTGGCTTGGTGTTTGCAGCCATCACCCCTAGGCAGCGTGCGCTGGATAGAGCGCAGTGCCCAACACTGGACGCTGGTACAAGCCCCCTTGAATGCAGCCCCCATGCTGCAGGCCATGATGCAGCGCCCAGACCAAGAGGCGGGTGCGGGCCAAGCCTGGGTTTTTACCTCCGCCACCTTGGGCGATACCCCCGGCCTGGACTGGTTTGTGCGTAGCTGTGACTTGAAGCAGGCCAGGGTCTTACGCGTGCCCAGCCCGTTTGACTATCCACGCCAAGCTGCCCTGTATGTGCCGCCCGATATGCCAGACCCAGCGCAGACGGCAGCCCACAGCGCAGCCGTGGCCGCCTTGGCGTTGGAAGGGGCCTGGCAATTGGGTGGACGCACCTTGGTGCTAACGACCACCCTGCGCGCCCTGCATAACATTGCTGCGCATTTGCAGCAGGGCTTGCAAGGGCCGCGCCCGGCGGGGGCCAGGCCGGTGCAACTGCTGGTGCAAGGCCAGGCATCAAAAGCGGCTTTGATCGCCCGCCTGTCGGCTGACCAACAAAACGGCCAAGGCTGCATTCTGGTGGCCTCTGCCGCGCTGTGGGAGGGGGTAGATATTCCAGGTGATGCTTTGCAGCTTTTGGTGATGGATAAGCTGCCGTTCGCGCCGCCAGATGACCCCATCGTCCAGGCCCGCATTCAAGAGCTGGAGGCCGTGGGCCTGCACCCCTTTCACGATTACAGCCTGCCAGAGGCGGCCATGGCCTTGAAGCAGGGCGCAGGCCGCCTGATACGCAGTGAAACCGATCGCGGCATTGTGGTGATTGGCGATACCCGCCTGTTGCACAAGCCCTATGGGGCAAGACTGCTCAATGCCCTGCCGCCCATGCGCAGGCTGGAGGGCAAGGGGGATTGGCTCCAGGCACTGCAATGGCTGGCACAGCAGTAGTCAGCGCCTCAGCACGGCACGCAGGCGTTGTACAAACTCCGGCACCAAGCGGTAGATGTATAGCGCCACCCCCGCATTAAGCAGAGCCGCCAGCGCAAACAACTGAGGGACGCGCAGCCCCGCTTGTAGCAGAGCCGCCGCTCCCAAAGCACCGATGACCATAAAGAGGGCGTTAAGGATGTTGTTGGCTGCAATGATGCGCGCGCGCTGTTCGCTGGGGCTGCGCAGCTGCACCAAGGCATACAACGGCACGATAAAAAAACCACCAAACAAGCCCATCAGCAGCAAGTCCAACAACACCCGCCACATGGCCGGCTTGGCCAGCAGATAGCCCAGGCTATGCGGCTGTGCACTCAGCCAGTCCATGGGGCTGGCAAAGTACAGATCCAGGCCAAACAGCGTTAGCCCCAGAGAGCCCAGGGGTACCAGCCCAATCTCCACTTGCTGGCCCGACAGGCGCTCGCACAGCATGGAGCCCAGACCAATCCCCAGAGTGAATACGGCCAGCAGCAGGGTGACGCTGCTCTCCCCCCCGCCCAGCACGCTTTTGGCATAAACAGGGAACTGCGCCAGCAGCAAAGCCCCGTACAGCCAAAACCATGAAATGCCCAAAATCGCCAAAAACACCGTGCGATTGCTGCGCGCAAAGCCGATGCTGCGCCAGGTTTCGGTGAAAGGGTTGAGGTTGATGCGCAGCTGGGGCGCAGGCGCTGGCGCAGCAGGAATGCCACGGCTGCTGATATAGCCTGCTAGGGCCACCACCATGCCGCCCGCAGCAATCCATGCGGGGTGGGGAATGCTGCCCGCCAGCAGCCCACCCATCAAAGTACCCAGCAAGATGGCGACGAAGGTGCCGGCCTCAACCAAGGCGTTACCTGCGACCAGCTCGGTTTCCTGCAGATGCTGGGGCAAGATGGCGTATTTCACTGGCCCAAAAATCGTCGAATGCAGGCCCAGCAAAAACAGGGCTGCCAGCAGCACTGCCAGGCTGTGCAGAAAAAAGCCAAGCGCAGCGATGGCCATGATGGCTACCTCTAACAGCTTGACCAGCCGTGCCAGGCGGGCCTTGTCGTATTTGTCGGCCAACTGACCGGCGGTGGCAGAGAACAGGAAGAAGGGCAGGATAAAAATCCCTGCCGCCAGATTGGCCAGTAGCTCAGGTGCCAGGCTAGTCCACTGCGTGCTTTGGAAGGTCAGCAGCACCACCAGGGCATTTTTGAACAGGTTGTCGTTAAACGCCCCCAGAAACTGGGTGGTGAAGAAGGGGCCAAAGTATTTTTGGCGCAAAAGCTTGACTGGGCTGCTCATACCGCCTCCGCCATGTGTTTCAGGGTGACGTAATCCGTCTTGCCCGTACCCAGCAGGGGCAGGGCGCTGACGTGGCAAATCTTGCGCGGCACGGCCAGCTCGGCAATGCCTAGGCTTTGCGCTGCAGCTTGCAACTGCTGGCGCTGCAGCTGCGCATCGGTGGTAAACAGCACTAGCGCCTCGCCCTTGCCGGCATCGGGCTGGCTGCTGACGGCGTGCTGGCCTTGGGGGGAAGCGGCTAGGGCCAGTTTCTCTGCTACTTCCAGGCTAACCATCTCGCCGGCTATCTTGGCAAAGCGCTTGACCCGCCCAAGGATGTGGACGAAGCCCTCGTTGTCAATATCCACCACGTCCCCAGTGTCGTACCAGCCTGTGCCAAAGTCTGAGGCTGGTGGCTGGAGTTGACCGGGCTGCTCAGCGCGCAGATAGCCGTTCATGACGTTGGGGCCGCGCACATGCAGGATGCCGCCGCGCTCAATGCCGGGCACGCTTTGCAGCCGCGCCTCAATGCCGGGTAGCAGATTGCCCACGGTATTGCTGCGGTAGGCCACAGGGGTGTTGACGGCCAGCACGGGTGCGGTCTCGGTGGCGCCATAGCCCTCAAAAATGCGCAGGCCAAATTTTTCAAACCACAGACTGCGTACCGATTCAGAGAGCTTTTCCGCCCCCGCCACCACATAGCGCATGCGGTAGAAGTCATAGGGGTGGGCAAAGCGCGCGTAATGCCCCAGGAAGGTGGAGGTGCCAAACAGCACCGTGCAGCCACGGTCGTAAGCCAGCTCGGGGATGATGCGGTAATGCAGCGGTGAGGGGGAGAGAAACAGGCTAGCCCCTGTGAGCACCGGCAG
>CAZMMM010000036.1:0-10374 GCA_964567385.1 uncultured Comamonas sp. | reverse complement strand
GTCATTGGCAAACTGGCCCATGACCTCAGCTTGGTTGTTGATTTGCCAGCTGGTGAAAAAGAAGCCTGGGTTGCACTGCTTACCCGCTAAAGGGGCAGGGCCAGCATTGACACCGATAAAGGTCATATCGGCATCAGCCAGAGGCTTTGATACAGCCATCATAACGTTGGAGTAGGTGACGCCAACAACCATATCCACCTTGTCTTTTTCAATATATTTTTGAATGATTTGTACGCCTACATCAGGTTTGAGCTGGTCATCCTCTTTGAGTATTTTTATATTCTGCCCGCCCAGCTTTCCTGAGCGCTCATCTACTGCTAAGTTAAATCCATCAAGGATGTCCTGCCCTATCGTTGCTCCAGTGCTTGATAAGGTGGTAATAAAGCCGATTTTTATATCAGCAGAGGCTATGCTTGAAAAGCTAAGGCAAGTGGCTGTGACGGCGAAAGCAAGAACATTTTTGCGAATAATCATAGTAGTCTCCTTTGGTTGTTAAATTGCTCTGGTTTAATAAGTGTGTAGTGATGCCTTATAACCAAGTTCCCCCTTGACGCTCATTAGGCTCATTGAGGTTGCTTGCATCAAATCCATGAATCCAGTCTAGATGATGCAGCATGGCTTCATGGGAAGAAAGACGCTTATCACGCTGTGCCCGGTCTTCACCAGGAGGTAGATGCAACATGTCGCCCGTTGTTACAGATGCGTAGACAACCTTGCGTGTACGACCGCGACGTAGCCGTTCATAACGCTCAAAGGTCTGCGCAATGGATTGTGAGCCGGCAGCTGCAATGCAGTCTGCAAGCACTACAGCATCTTCAATGGATTGGTTGGCACCTTGTCCATGGTGTGGAACGAGCGCATGTGCGGCATCGCCCAGTAACGTTACCCGCCCTTTGCTCCAGCGACCTAGTATCATTCGGTAAACCATACCCCAGCGCTCGTTAACAGTCTTTAGCGTATTGGAGGCAATCATCTCTAAGAGGGCAGGGTGCCAGTCTTTAAAATGGCGTGTTTGCTCGCCATCAGCAGCGTAGATGGTTGATTTGCCTGCTGGCCAAGTTGTTGGATGGCGCTCTACCAGGAAAAAATTAACATCTCCTTTTCGGTCTCCTCCAATTGGATAATGCAGACAGTGACCGGACTCACCAACCCAAAACTGGAGAGCGGTTGGATCAGGCATATTAGGCATTTTGTCAATGGGGACAATGCCGCGAAATGCACTATATCCTGCATACAGGTAGTCCCCATAGCCAAGTAACAGATTGCGTACGGTAGAGCGTGTCCCGTCGGCACCAATAACAATATCAGCCTCGGCTTTGCTACCATCTTCAAAATGTAAGGTTACATGATCACCAGTGTCATCCATGTTTTTCAGGCGTTTGCCCAAGTGAATATTCTCCAAGCCAACTTTTGTGGAGAGAATCCGCTGTAGCTCTGCTCGGTGAATACCAAGAAAAACTCCTCCAAAGAGATCTCGATATGCTTGCCCAGCCTCATGCTTGCCAATTACTTCGCCTGTTTGACCATCACGGTATATCAGGGCTGGAATTTCAAAGCCGGCCTCATCAAAATAATCACCCATGTTCCAGTGGTTATAAAAAAATCTGGTGGCATTGGCTGACAAGGCAACTGCAGCTCCAACTTCACGTAGCTCATTAGCTTGCTCGTAGATATCAACGTCAATACCATGATGCTGCATTGCTATGGCAAAAGTTAGACCACCGATACCACCGCCAATCACTGCGATGCGTTTAATTTTTTTAATTTCTTTATGTGGCATAAAGCCGTCTCCTTTTCGTGTTTATGAACTAGGTGTTCATGGGGGTTTTAAAAGCTGACAGTTAATTGATTTGCTTTGAAAATATAGGACGTTTGTGGTGATGTTGGATTTCAAGGATAAATCTCATGACGACCTCATGCAATGTCGCAATAGTTATATTCACTATAATTTTTGGTAATGATGCAATTTTTTTGCAGTAAAAATTGTTATGGACTGCACCTTGGTCGCTTGCTAGCCGCCAGCGCAAGCGCTGGCATACTTGACCACTTTGCCACGCATTGAAAGCGACCCGCCATGAATAGCACCCCGCCTTTTGGCGAGCAGCAACCCACCTCTTCCGCCGTACCTGGGCAAGACCTGTGGGGTGCCCAAAACACCGCCAGCGCCAAAGCCCACCCTCCCGGCTGGGAGCGTGAGCTGCTAGAGCGTCTGGCCTTTGCCAGCCTGCGCGAGCAACGTGCTGCCCGGCGCTGGCGCATTGCCATGCGCTTGCTATGGGTGGTGCTGTTTATTGCTGGCCTGTGGTGGATGGGGCGCGAGAGTGTGGGCAGTACCACTAGCGGCCCACACACGGCGGTAGTAGAGATTAAGGGCGAAATTGCCTCTGGTGCCAATGCCAGCGCTGAGGCGATTAACACCGCCATGCGCGCCGCGCTGGAAGATAGTGGCTCGCGCGCCCTCGTGCTCTTGATTAACTCGCCGGGCGGCAGCCCTGTGCAGGCGGGCATGATTACCGACGAAGTCGTGCGCCTCAAAGCCCTGTACCAAAAGCCGGTGTACGCCGTGGTGGAGGAGTCTTGCGCCTCGGCGGCTTACTACATTGCCTCGGCGGCAGACGAGATTTTTGTGGATAAGGCCAGCATCGTTGGCAGCATTGGTGTGCTGATGGATGGCTTTGGCTTTACCGATGCCATGGAGAAACTGGGCGTAGAGCGCCGCTTGCTCATTGCTGGTGATAACAAGGGCTTGCTCGACCCCTTTAGTCCCTTGAGCGAGGGCCAGCGCCAACACGCACAAACCATGCTCAATCAAATCCACCAGCAATTCATTGAAGTGGTCAAGCGTGGGCGTGGTGAGCGGCTGCAGGCCTCTAGCGATATTTTCAGTGGCCTGTTCTGGACGGGGGAGCAAGCCATCACCCTGGGTCTGGCGGATAAGCTGGCCTCTTTGGACGTGGTGGCCCGCGACATTGTGCAGGCCGAAGACATCGTCGATTACACCCGCCGCGAGAATGTGGCCGAGCGCCTGGCCAAGCGCTTTGGCGCGGCTTTTGCTGAGGTGGTGCTGCGCGTTGGCAGCCAGCCCGCCAGGGTGCAACTGCGCTAATTGAAGAGCCTACACCCCCCAAGCAAACACGCAGGGGGTGTTTTTATCAGGCAGCCAGCCCAGTTGCCGCCAGGCTTGCACACTGCGGGACTGCACTTGGGCGCTAGGCAAAGTCAGGCCACTAGCCACGGCCAAGCGCGTACTGGGGCGCAAGCCTTGCACAAGCGCCTGCCATAAAGCGGGGTTGCGGTAAGGGGTTTCAATGCAGATTTGCGATTGCCCGGTCTGGGTGGCCAGGCCCTCTAAGTGGCGCAAGCGTTGTAAGCGCGCACCAGCTTCCTGCGGCAGATAGCCCACAAAAGCAAAATTTTGTCCATTTAAACCACTGGCGGCCAAGGCTAAAAGCAGAGATACCGGCCCCACCAATGGGATAACTGCCGCCCCTAAGTCATGGGCGGCACGCACCAGAGAGCTGCCCGGGTCAGCAATCGCGGGCATGCCTGCCTCGCTAATCAGGCCCAAGTCATGGCCCTGGCGCAAAGGGGCGAGGAGCTGCACGGCGGGGTCAGCTGTGGTGGCCGCAGGTTTGGGCTTGCTGGCCTGGGGGCCTCCTGCGTGGTCGCCCTTTTTGTGGATTTGGCGCGGTAGCTCGGTAATTTGCTGCGCTTGCAAGGGCTGCTCTAAAGGGTAGTGGGCATCTACTCTTTTTAAAAAAGCGCGGCAGCTTTTGGCGTTTTCGCACACCCAATGGGTAATTTGCGCTGCCTGGGCCAAGGTGGCTTGCGGCAAGACATCGCTAATCGGCGCTTGCTCAGCGCAGCCAAAATCCAAAGGGGCGGGTACTAAATACAGCCGCCCCAAGCCGCCTTGCCCTACACCCTTGCCTGGTGCAGAGGCTGCGTTCACGGCAGCACCACACCAGCGGCGCGCAGCATGCGGGCCGTAGCAATCAGCGGCAAGCCAATCAGGGCGGTGGGGTCGTCGCTGTGAATGGCATCCAGCAAGGTGATGCCCAAGGCTTCGCTTTTGGCGCTACCAGCGCAGTCATAGGGCTGCTCGGCGCGCAGATAGCGCTCAATTTCCTCATCGCTCAGGTCGCGAAACTGGGCGGTAACGCGGCTGACATGGGTGGCTTGAAAACCACTGGCCTGGCATACCACCGCCACAGCGGTATGAAACACCACCGCCTGGCCACGCATGGCCTGCAATTGCTGCACAGCTTTTTCGTGCGTGCCGGGCTTGCCTAGTGCCTGGCCATGCAAGTCACACACCTGGTCAGAGCCAATCACAATGGCTTGGGGGTAGAACGAGGCCACAGCCTGCGCCTTGGCCAGGGCCAGGCGCTGAGACAGCTCTAGCGGCGTCTCGCCAGGCAGCGGGGTTTCGTCAATCAAGGGGGTGGCGGCGGTAAAGCTCAGTTGCAGGCGCTGCAGCAATTCGCGACGGTAGCGCGAGGTGGAGCCGAGGATGATGGGGCGTACTGGTGGGGGTGGGTTCAAGCTAGACATAGGGGGCGATTCTCTTACAGTGTTTTACACTGCAGGGTATGAGCCAAGAATTTACTGCCAAGCGGCTGGATATTGCTGCGTTTACCGAAGCCCAGGCGCAACTGTCTGGGCACCTGCCTTTGCAGGACTGCCCCCGCTTGCTTCAGGAAGCCGTGGGCGAGATTGCGCCTGACTGCCAAGTCCAATGGCAGGCCCAAGGCCAGTGGCTGCCAGAGCCCGGCGGGCAAGGGCAAAGCTGGTTGCAGCTAACGGCCCAGGTGGTCTTGCCTTTAACCTGTCAGCGCTGCTTGCAAGCAGCGGACATTGTGGTGCAGGCCGAACGCAGCTTTCGCTTTGTCAAAGATGAGGCCACCGCTGAGGCGCTGGACGATGAATGCGAAGAGGATTTGCTGGCCATGAGCCGCAGCTTTAACCTGTTAGAGCTGGTGGAAGATGAGCTCATCATGGCCTTACCCCTGGTGCCCAAGCATGAGCAATGCCCCCAAGCCGTGGTGATGGAGGTGGCCGACCAAGACTTCCAAGAGGCCTTGACCGAGCGCCCCAATCCCTTTGCAGCCCTGGCTGATTTAAAGCTGAAGAAGCAAGAGGGTTGAACGCCTGCCCGTGACGTATGTGGCTTGGTATGTAAAGTGCCGACAGAACAGCATGAAAATTTCAAGCTTTGGGCTATAATCAGCGGTTTTTACGCGAATACCCTTCAAAACCCCCTTGTGTCTTTCATGGGCAGCTCGCGTTTTCTACCAACCCCCAAGACCTAGGAGCCTGACATGGCTGTTCAGCAAAACAAAAAATCCCCTTCCAAGCGCGGTATGCACCGCTCGCACAATGCTTTGGGCACTCCCGGCACTGCCGTAGAGCCTACCACTGGTGAGATCCACCTGCGCCACCACATCAGCCCCAGCGGCATGTACCGTGGCCGCCAAGTGCTGAAAAACAAGACCGAAGCCTAAGCCACGGCTTTAGCCCGCTTTGGTCGCCCGCTGCTACTCATTAAAAGAGTGGCGCGGGCTTTTTTGCGCCTGAATTGGCCTGCTGTATGCCAGTAGTGGGGTTATATTTAGTAGCTTTGCTGCCTGTGGGCGGTAACAGGATTTGTTTATATGACCCAAAAGCCACCACGATGCAAAGTGCTGACTGCAAAGAAGCTTAACCATGATTACATTGGCCGTTGATTGCATGGGGGGGGACCATGGCCTTGCCGTCACCCTGCCCGCCTGCCGGCGCTTTCTGGCCAGCCACCCCCAGGCCCAGCTATTGCTGGTGGGCCAGCCCCAGGCCATGGCAGCCTGGCAGCAGCACGAGCGCGCAACCGTGGTGCCCGCCTCTGAAGTAGTGGGCATGGACGAGGCGATAGAAAGCGCACTGCGCCGTAAAAAAGACTCTTCCATGCGCGTGGCCATTCAGCAGGTCAAAAGCGGTATGGCTCAGGTGGCCATCTCAGCAGGCAATACGGGGGCCTTGATGGCGATTGCACGCTATCTGCTTAAAACCCTGGAGGGCATAGACCGCCCCGCTATTGCCACCCAAATGCCCCACGCCAAAGGCGGCGCCACCACGGTGCTGGACTTGGGTGCCAATGTGGACTGCCAGCCTGAGCACCTGCTGCAATTTGCCGTCATGGGCGCAGCCCTAGTCACCGCCTTGCACCCCGACGCGGGTGAGCCCAGCGTAGGCCTGCTCAATATTGGTGAAGAAGCCATCAAAGGTAACGAAGTCATCAAGCGCACGGGCGAGCTGCTGCGCGCTGCGGGCCAGGCCAAGGCCTTGAACTTTATCGGCAACGTGGAAGGCAATGACATCTACAAAGGCACGGTGGACATCGTGGTGTGTGATGGCTTTGTCGGTAACGTTGCGCTCAAAGCCAGTGAGGGAGTGGCGTCGATGATTGTGGGCGGCCTCAAGCAAGAGTTCAAACGCAATCTGCTCACCAAACTAGCCGCAGTAGTGGCTTACCCTGTTTTAAAAGCCCTGATGCAGCGCATGGATCACCGCCGCTACAACGGCGCCGCTCTGCTGGGTTTGCGTGGCCTGGTGTTTAAGAGCCACGGCTCTGCTGATGCCTGGGCTTTTGAACATGCTCTTAATCGTGCGTATGATGCCGCACGCCATCAGCTGCTGGACAAGGTGCAAGGCCGCATTAGCGCCGCCGGCCCTTTGCTGGCGGCTGCTTCTTATGCACGCATTGCGGGCACGGGCAGTTTTCTACCCGAGCGCCGTGTGAGCAACCAGGCGCTGGCCGCCCAGATGGCTGAGCGCGGCATCAGCACCTCAGACGAGTGGATTGTTGAGCGCACGGGCATTCACCACCGCCATTTTGCGCACGCGGATACCAGCAGCAGTGACTTGGCCCTGCAAGCCAGCTTGCGCGCTATTGAGGCTGCGGGCATCACGCCCCAGGATATTGACCTCATCATTGTGGCTACCTCCACGCCAGACATGGTCTTCCCCTCCACTGCCTGCATCTTGCAGCACAAGCTGGGCATCACCAATGGCTGTCCCGCGTTTGACGTGCAGGCCGTGTGCAGCGGTTTTGTCTATGCGCTCACCGTGGCCAACGCCATGATTCGCGCTGGCAGCGCCAAACGTGCTTTGGTGGTGGGTGCGGAAGTCTTTAGCCGCCTGCTTAATTTTGATGACCGCACCACCTGCGTGCTGTTTGGTGATGGCGCTGGTGCAGTGGTGCTAGAAGCCTCTACCGAGCCGGGCATTTTGGCCAGCGATTTGCACGCCGATGGCAGCCATGTGGGCATTCTGTGCGTGCCGGGCAATGTTTCGGGTGGACAGGTGCAAGGTCTGCCGCTGCTGACCATGGATGGCCAGGCCGTCTTCAAGCTGGCTGTGGGTGTGCTGGAAAAAGCTGCCCGCGCCGTGCTGGAAAAAGCCGGTCTGAAAGACAGTGACATTGACTGGCTGGTTCCCCACCAAGCCAATATCCGCATCATGCAAAGCACGGCACGCAAGCTCAAGCTGCGGATGGAAAAAGTCATCGTCACCGTGCAAGACCATGGCAACACCTCAGCCGCCTCTATCCCGCTGGCGCTAGACCACGGCGTGCGTAGCGGCCAGGTGCAGGCGGGGCAAACCGTCTTGCTTGAAGGCGTGGGCGGCGGCTTCACCTGGGGCGCGGTGCTGCTCAAGATGTAAGTGTAAGAAAAGGACAAACCAATGAAAAATTTTGCCTTTGTATTTCCCGGTCAAGGCTCGCAATCGGTGGGCATGCTGGATGCTTGGGGCGACCACCCCGCTGTGCGCCAGGCGGTGCAAGAAGCCTCAGACGCACTGGGTGAAGACCTGGGCGCTTTGATTGCCAATGGCCCCAAAGAAGCGCTGGGCCTGACCACGAACACCCAGCCCGTGATGCTGCTTGCTGGCGTGGCCGCATGGCGCGTCTGGCAAGCTGAGAGCGGTGCTATGCCTGCTGCGGTCGCTGGGCACTCGCTGGGTGAGTATTCCGCCTTGGTCGCTGCTGGAGTGCTCACTTTGGCCCAAGCCGCACCACTGGTGCGTCTGCGTGCTGCTGCCATGCAAGAAGCCGTGCCCGTTGGTGCAGGCGCAATGGCCGCCGTACTGGGTTTGAATGCCGAAGCCGTGAAAGCCGTTTGTGCCCAAGTCACTGCCGAACTGGGCGGAGCAGAGGTGGTTGAAGCCGTCAACTTCAACGACCCTGGGCAAACAGTGATTGCTGGCTCCAAAGCCGCCGTTGAAGCCGCTGGCGCTGCCATGAAGGCCGCTGGCGCAAAACGTGCGTTGCCGCTGCCAGTGTCTGCGCCGTTTCATTCCAGCCTGATGCGCCCCGCCGCTGAAAAGCTCAAGCAAGCACTGGCTGCTGTGGAGCTGGCTGCGCCTAACATTCCCGTTATCAACAATATCGACGTGGCCGTGGAATCTGCCCCCGATGCCATCCGCGATGCCCTCTACCGCCAGGCCTTTGGCCCCGTGCGCTGGGTAGAGAGCGTGCAAGCGATGAAAGCACGCGGCATCACGCATCTGATTGAATGCGGCCCCGGCAAGGTGCTGGCTGGCATGACCAAGCGCATTGACGCCGACTTGGTGGGTACAGCCCTGTACGACCCCGCCACCCTGTCTGAAGTAAAGGAGTTGCTGGCATGACAGACAAAACCCAACAAGTTGCCCTGGTTACAGGCGCTACACGCGGCATTGGCGCAGCCATTGCCCAGGATTTGGCCCAGCGCGGTTACCGCGTGATTGGCACGGCCACCTCAGAAGAGGGCGCACAGCGTATCAGCGCTGCCCTGATTGACCATGGTGGGCGTGGCGTTTGCCTGAATGTTAACGATGCGGCAGGCGTGGATGCCCTGGTTGACGAGCTGGTCAAGGCTGAAGGCGGCCTGCATGTGCTGGTGAATAACGCCGGCATCACCCGCGACACCCTGGCCATGCGCATGAAGGATGAAGACTGGGAAGCCGTGCTGGATACCAATCTAAAGGCCGTATTCCGACTCAGCCGTGCGGCTATTCGCCCCATGATGAAGCAGCGCTTTGGTCGCATCATCAGCGTCACCAGTGTTGTGGGCTGCATGGGCAATGCCGGCCAAGCCAACTACGCCGCAGCCAAAGCCGGTGTGGCCGGTATGAGCCGCGCCCTGGCGCGTGAGTTGGGCAGCCGTGGCATTACCGTGAACTGTGTGGCCCCTGGCTTTATTGCTACAGATATGACGGCAGCCCTGCCTGAAGAGCAGCAAAAAGCCCTGGCTGCACAAATTCCCCTAGGCAAGCTGGGGCAACCCGCAGACATTGCCCATGCAGTGGCATTTTTGGCCTCCGAAGGGGCAGGCTATATCACGGGACAAGAGCTGTCGGTAAACGGCGGCATGTACATGTAAGCAGGCCATAATGGCGCACCAATGATGCCGTTTCCTCGCGACGGCAGGCAGTTTGTTGGAGTTACTCTGGCAAACGGCTAGAATCGCGGGTTCATTTACATAAGCCCTGAGGGAAACCATGAGCGATATCGAAGCACGTGTCAAAAAAATCATTGCCGAACAGTTAGGCGTTGAAGAGTCTCAAGTCACCAACGAAAAAGCCTTTGTGGCTGATCTGGGTGCTGACTCCCTGGACACCGTGGAGCTGGTAATGGCGCTGGAAGATGAATTTGGCATCGAAATTCCAGATGAAGATGCGGAAAAAATCACTACCGTACAAAACGCCATCGACTACGCGAACACCCATCAAAAAGCCTAAGACTAGGCTTGAGTCGAGCAAGAACAGCCTGCCCGTGGCAGGCTGCTGTTACTACCCGTAATACACAAAAGGTTTGAACGCATGAGCCGACGTCGTGTAGTTGTGACGGGTTTAGGTTGCATCAGCCCTGTGGGCAATACGGTGCAGGATGCCTGGGCCAGTCTCTTAGCCGGTCAATCCGGTATTGGTCGTATTACCAAATTCGACGCTGAAAACTTCTCTTGCAAAATTGCAGGCGAGGTCAAAGGCTTCGACGTTGAAGCGTACATGAGCGCCAAAGAAGCGCGCTCCATGGACACCTTTATCCATTACGGGATAGCCGCCGCAGAGCAAGCCGTGCGTGATGCAGGCCTGCCCACCGGCGAAGCTTTGTCGGAAGACTTGGCAACCCGCATTGGCTGCGTGGTGGGTTCTGGTATTGGCGGCTTGCCGCTGATTGAAAACACCCAGATTGAGCTCTCCGCTCGTGGCCCACGCCGCATTACCCCATTTTTTGTGCCTGCTTCCATCATCAACATGGTGGCTGGGCATGTTTCCATGCGCTTTGGCTTTAAAGGCCCCAACCTGTCGGTGGTGACGGCCTGCACCACGGGCCTGCACTGTATCGGTGAGGCCGGG
>CAZMMM010000035.1:4461-10478 GCA_964567385.1 uncultured Comamonas sp. | reverse complement strand
CCAGGAGGATATATTGAAGCAGGCCGATATGGCACTGTACCGGGCCAAGGAACGAGGGCGTAACCAGGTTTGTGTTTTTGAGCCTTCCATGGAAGAGGAAATGCTCTCGCATGCCACCTGGATGCATGATTTACGGCTTGCACTGGCGAAAAATCAACTAAAAGTATTTTATCAAGTGGTGGTGAATACGGCAGAGTGCGCTACAGGCTATGAAGCCTTGCTGCGCTGGCCACACCCTGAGCAGGGCATGGTGTCACCAGCCATATTTATTCCTAAAGCGGAGCAATCAGGCTTGATTGTGGGTATTGGGCGCTGGGTTTTACAACAGGCTTGTGAGCAGCTGGTTATCTGGGCGAATCAGCCTGAAACGGCAGGGCTGACTATTTCCGTTAATATCAGCGCCCGTCAATTAAGAGACCCTGATTTTTACAATAGTGTGGAGCAGGCACTGAGAAAGTCAGGAGCCAAGCCCTCATTACTGTGCCTGGAGCTGACAGAGAGCATGTTCCATACGGATTTGCCGCAAACCATTCATAAAATGAAGAAACTGCGGCAGCTGGGGGTAAAATTTTCTTTAGATGATTTTGGTACAGGCTATTCTTCCCTGAGCTATTTGAAGCGCCTGCCTTTGAATGAGTTGAAAATCGACAAGTCCTTTGTTGATGATATTTTGATTGATGACAACGCCGCCGCCATTGCCAAAACCATTCTGGCACTGGCACAAAGCCTGCAATTGACCGTGGTGGCCGAGGGGATTGAGCACCGCGAGCAGTTCGAATGGCTGCGTGAGCAAGGCTGCCACCGCTTTCAAGGCTATCACTTTGGCAAACCCCTGCCAGTAGAGAGTTTGCCGCTGCCCGGCGTATCTTCCTGACTTCAAGCACCATGCAAGCCACCCGCATCATTGCCATTCGCCACGGCGAAACCAATTGGAATATGGAAGGCCGCATTCAAGGCCACTTGGATATTGCCCTGAACGAGGTGGGTCTGCGGCAAGCCCAGCAGACCGCTGAGGCCCTGGCGGCAGATGGTGTGGTACTGGATGCTGTCTATAGCAGTGATTTGCAACGGGCTTGGCAAACCGCAGAGGCTATTGCTAGCGCCTGCAATGCCCCTTTGGATGCCGAGCCTGGGCTGCGTGAGCGCTGCTTTGGTAGTTTTGAGGGACAAACTTTTGCCGCAATTGAGCGTCTGCATCCCGAAGCAGCCCTGCGCTGGCGCAAGCGCGATTTGCAATTTGCCCCGCCGGGCGCTGGGGGCGAGTCCCTACCTGCTTTACAAGCACGTATTGCTGCAGTGGTAGAGCGCTTGGCCAGTGCACATGTGGGTGGGCAGATTGCTTTGGTGGCCCATGGTGGGGTGATGGATTGCCTCTACCGTTTAGCCACCCACCAAGATTTGCAGGCCCCGCGTACCTGGGCCTTGCCCAATGCGGCCATTAACCGCCTGCTGTGGAGCCCGGGCGGTGGCCTGTGTCTTGTGGGCTGGGGGGATGTGCAGCACCTAGATGGCACTGCACAGGAAGAGTCGTTTTCTTAGAACGTGGAGCGTGTTTACGCCGCTGGCCTGCCATAGGTGGCGGTAAAGCTGGCGGTGGCCAGAGTGTTGGCGTTAATCATGAAGCCAGCCAGGGCGGCGCTGGCATCGTTTGGAATATCCAGGCACGGCACAGAGAGGGCATGTACGGTAAACACATAGCGGTGGGGCTTATCGCCGGGTGGGGGGCAAACGCCGCCCCAGGCAAACACACCATAGTCATTGCGGATTTGGCGGGCGCCATTGGGCAGGGTTTGGCTGCCTTCAGCGCCCGCATTGGCCGCTAGCTCTGTGGCTGCGGCGGGAATATCCACCACCATCCAATGCCACCAGCCTGAGCCGCTGGGTGCATCGGGGTCATATACCGTCAGCGCCAGGCTTTGCGTGCCCTCGGGCGTATCTGACCAGCGCAGTACTGGCGATTCGTTCTTGCCCGTGCAACCAAAGCTATTGAATTCAAAATGCTGGGGAATGCTGCCGCCGGCGGGAATGTCGGGGCTGCTCAGGGTGAAGGTGTTGCTCATGCCTAAATCTCCTTGTATGAATGGGTGGGACACCTATGAAGTCTAACCCTAGCTACTTCGCGTTTGGGGTGCAGGGGCCCGCCCCCGCCGCCATACCCGATACAGCAGCAGCCCCGCCATCAGCCCCCCATACAGCCAGACGGCGGTGAAATCGTGTTTGCCCAGGCGCATCCAATAAAAATGCAGCATGGCCAAAATGCCAGCGGCATACACCCAGCGGTGCAAAGCCTGCCAGCGCTTACCGCCCAGTGCGCGCACCATGCGGGCGGGGGAGGTGGCAGCCAGTGCCAGCAGCACCAGCCAGCACAGCATGCCAATGGTGATGAAGGGGCGCTGCACCACATCCTGCCATAGCGCACTGGGGCTTAGGCCTTGGTCCAGCCAAGCGTAGGCCAGCAGGTGCAGGCAGGCGTAGGTAAAAGCCAGTAGCCCGAACATGCGCCGAAAGCTGGCCAAGATAGCCCAGCGGGTGAGCAGGCGCAGCGGGGTGATGGCCAAAGTCAGGCATAGCAGGCGCAGTGCCCACAGGCCGGTGCTGCGGATGAGTGCTTCTGCGGGATTTGCGCCCAGACTATTGGTGAAGGCTTGCAACAATAGCAGCCCCAGCGGCAGCAGGCCCAGCAGCAGCACCCAGGGCTTGAGGTGGTGCTGCAGGCGTTTACGCTTGGGCGGTGGTGGCCGCATGGTGCTTAGTAAAAGCGCTGCAAATCCATGCTGCTGTAGAGCTGGGCGACTTGCTCGGCATAGCCGTTGAACATCAGTGTGGGGCGCTTGGGGGCGAAGAGGCCATCCTCGCCAATGCGCCGCTCGGTGGCCTGGCTCCAGCGGCGGTGGGGGACATCGGGGTTGACGTTGGAATAAAAGCCGTACTCATGCGGTGCAGCCTGGTTCCAGGCGGTAGCGGGCTGCTGCTCCACCAGGCGAATCGCCACCAGCGATTTGGCGCTTTTGAAGCCGTATTTCCACGGCACCACCAAGCGCACGGGTGCGCCGTTTTGCCCAGGCAGCACCTGGCCATACATGCCAAATGCCAGCAGGCTCAGGGGGTGCATGGCCTCATCCAGACGTAGCCCCTCGGTATAAGGCCATTGCAGTACGCGGCTGCGCAGGCCGGGCATGTGCTGGGCATCGGCCAGGGTTTCAAACTGCACATATTTGGCGCTGCCCAGGGGTTGTACTTTTTGGAGCAGCGCGGCCAGGGAATAGCCCACCCAGGGAATCACCATCGACCAGCCCTCGACACAGCGCAGACGGTAAATACGCTCTTCCAGTGGGGCCAGGCGCAGCAGCTCTTCTAGGCCCAGGGTTTGGGGCTGGGCAACCAAGCCTTCGATACGCACCGTCCAGTCTGCCAGCGGCAGGCGGTGGGCGTTGCGGGCAGGCTCTTCTTTGCGCATGCCTAGCTCGTAGAAGTTGTTATAGCTGCTGGCATCAGCAAAGGGCGTAGTTTTTTCTAGCGTGCTGCCACCAGCGATACGACTGGGCTGGCCGGTAAGGGTGGCCAGCTTGTGCTCACTACCCGCCTGCACTGCCCAAGCGGCTGGGCTGCTGCCCCAGGCCGCCCCCGCTGCTGCTGCCAGACCCGCTTGCAGCCAGCGGCGGCGGTTGGCGTAATGCTGGGGCGGAGTGATTTCGCTAGGCAGGGGCTGGTTCATGGCAAGTGTGGGCTTAGAGTTCCCCGTAGCTATGCAGGCCGGACAGGAACATATTCACCCCCAGGAAGGCAAAGGTGGTGACGGCTAGGCCGACCAGCGCCCACCAAGCCGAGACCGTGCCGCGCAGCCCCTTCATCATGCGCATGTGCAGCCAGGCGGCGTAGTTCAGCCAGACGATAAGCGCCCAGGTCTCTTTCGGGTCCCAGCTCCAGTAGCCGCCCCAGGCTTCTGCCGCCCACAGCGCGCCCAGCACGGTGGCAATGGTGAAGAAGGCAAAGCCCACGGCGATGGATTTGTACATCACGCTGTCCAGAATCTCAAAGCTGGGCAGGCGGGCGGCAATGGGTTTGCGCACGGCCAAAATGCTGCCCACAACCAGCGCTGATACACCAAAGTACACCAACCAGTAGCTGCTGCCACCGCTGTGGTTTTGGCGGAAGGCCAAAGGCTCAAAGCACAGGGCCACGCCCAGCAGCCACAGGGGGGCGAGTTTGTACCATTTGGTTTCCGTCGCTTGTTGCTTGATGAGGTAGGCAAAAGCCACCATCGCTGCCAAAGCAAAAGTGCCGTAGCCGATAAAGTTGGCCGGGACGTGTATCTTCATCCACCAGCTTTGCAGGGCGGGGATGAGGGGTTGAATCTCGTGCGCCTCGCGCACCAGGGTGTACCACAGCAAAAAGCCTACGGCGGCGCTGACCACCAGCATCACAAAGCTGCCCAGGGCACGGGTAGCGTATTGCTCTTCGTAGTAGAGGTAGAACAGCGCCGTCATCCATATGAACATGACGAACACTTCATACAGATTGCTCACTGGGATATGGCCAATATCGGGGCCGAGCAGGTGGCTTTCGTACCAGCGCACCATGGTTCCCAGCAGCGCCAGGGTAATGGCCACCCAGGTGATGCCGGTGGCAATTGGGCCAAAGCTGCTTTGCTCAGACTTGGCAAACAGCGTGACCCAGTAGAACACCGTAGCCATAAAGCACAACATGCTCATCCACAGAATGGCCGATTGGCTGGAGAGGAAGTACTTCAGGCCAAACACCGTATCAGCACGGTCAATTTGCGCTGTACCGTCTGGCGCTTGGTAAAGCCAGATGGCCAGCAGCGACAGACCGGCAACCGCCAGCATCAGCTTTTGCAAGGGTCGCCAGAACCAGCCCAGGCCCACTAGGGTGGGAATGGTGAGCAGCAAAATGCCTTTCTCATAGCCATCCATGGCGTAGTTGTAACGCTGCAAGGCGTACAGACCACCGGCCAGAATCAGGGCGGCGAAAATCCAGTCCATGATGTTGCGACGGGCAAAAAAGCCCTGGTGCAGATAGACGCTAGGGGCAACAGCCGCAGCGGGGGTGGAGGCAGTATTCATACGTCAAACCTCTTTCGGTTCAGGGGCAATCGTAGGTGCCGGGGAGACAGAAAGCAGTTGCTGGGCAAGCTGCTCGAACTCACGATCCACATCCAGCAACTTGCGGTTGCAGGACATGGCCATTTGCGCTTGGCTGTGGTCGGCTCCGGCGGTGGGGGCCAACCATACCCATAGGCGGCGGTCGCGCACATAGAGCATGCCAAACACACCGATGATAAGAAATACACAGCCTAAATAGACCACATTTTTACCAGGGGCGCGTGCCACTTGGAAGACGCTGGCCTGTACCTGCTCGAAATCCTGGAGCATAAAGACCATGGGTGCAGGGTAAAACTGGGCATCGCTAAGCGCTAACACGGCCTTTGTCATGAAGGCTTGGGTGGTGTCATCTTCGGTATCCAGTAAGGGAAGGCCATTGCTTTGGCGGCTGATTTGCGCCAGCTCTAGCAAGGAGCCGCTAATCAGGCGCAGCAAAGTCTCGCCAATTTGCTCTCGTGCCTCGGGGGGCACATTGGCCTCGATGAACTGGCCCACGCCTTGCAAGCCACCATCGGGGGCTTGGCCGCTACCGGCAAACAGCTCCAGGGCACGAACCGTCGATTGCAGCAGGTTGTGGTAAGAGGCTGATTCGGGGTTGTCATCAGGGCTAACTTGGGCCACGTAGCGCTCAATGGCGGCCTGGCGCAGGCTGGGGTCACTCAAGCCCTGGCGCAGGCGCACAAAGCCGTCTAAGTTGCCCTCATGGTCTACGGGCACGCGCAGATAGCGAAACGGCTCAGAAGGCTCTTCGCGCATACCTAGTAGGTAAACCGGGCCTTCGCCCATATCCACCGGCAGCATGTAGTTGTGGTACTCAATGGCCTGCCCGGCCTGGTCGCGCAGCTTGTAGCCAACGCTGGGGCCGATATTGCGCAGTTTTTTCTCGGTGGCGGC
>CAZMMM010000035.1:1831-4451 GCA_964567385.1 uncultured Comamonas sp. | reverse complement strand
CCCTGCGCCCAGGCGCGACTCAATGGCGTTGCGCAAATCCACCTTGCGCACATCTACGGGGCCACCCATGCTGGGTTCGGTATTGCTGAAGTTCTCAACGTTGATGGTGCGCAGCTCGGTAAATTCCAGCGCCATGCGCTCGTCGGGCTGGCCGTTGCCCAGCTTGCGGGTGAAGGTGGTGGATTCGCCAATCACCCCTTCCACTTCCATGCTTTGGCCGCTGCTTTGGAAGGGCTGGGCGCTGAGTTTGACGCGTGAGCCGCCATCGTCAAAGCTGGATTGGTAAATTTCCACGCCTTTGTAGCTGGCGGGGTGGTTAACTTCGATGCGCTTGGGCGTGGTTTCGCCTGTTTCCAAATCGTGAATCAGTACCTCGCTGGCAAACAGCTTGGGCATTCCGGTGCTGTAGTACTCGACGATGAATTTTTTCAGCTCTACGGAAAATGGCAGCGGTTGCAGCAACATGCCGTCTGACTGGGTGAGTAAGGCCGTGCTGGCCTGTGTGCCTTCGGCGACAAACAGGTTGCCGCGATAAGTGGGGTTGGTCATGGACAGGCGGTGCTGGTCAGGCACATCTGAAATGCGGCCACCGCCCACATAGGGGGTTTTGCCCCCCATCCACATCTGGGCACGGACAATCAAATCGCCATCGAGCAGGCCGCCAATGCAAATCAGCACAATGGCCGTGTGTGCCGCGATATAGCCCAGCTTGTTGGCTGCCCCTGCCTTGGCCGCCACCATATAGCCCTTGCCATTGGCGGTGTCGCGCTCTTGCATTTTTACGCGCCAGCCGCGCTGGGCTAGCCCTTGGCCTATGCGTTGGGCCGCCGCTTGCGGGGCTTCGGCCAGGGTGTTTTGCGCTTTGTGGCCAAAGGCGTTGAGGCTTTTCTCGCGGATGTCTTCCTTGAAGTTGCGCAAGTCCGCCAGGTATTTCGGGGTGTGGCGCATCAGGCACAGGCTGGTGCTGACCACCAGAAACGCCAAAATCAGCAAAAACCACCAGGCGCTATACACGGCGTTGAGCTTGAGCGCCAAAAACAGCGATGACCAGAAGGGGCCAAACTGGTTGAGGTAGTTGTTCACCGGCTCGTGCTGCTGAATCACCGTGCCAATGACAGAGGCAATGCAAATCACCGTGAGCAAGGCAATGGCAAAGCGCATGGAGGCCAGCAGCTCCAGGAAGTTACGCCAGCGCAAAGAAAAATCCGTCATGGTTGAGCACAGAGTAAAGCAGCGCCAGCATAGCCAGCAAACACAAAGGCGGTACCACCGCGTAAGGATGGCACCGCCAAGATAGGGTGAGTGAAATGCAAGAAAGTTCCCCCAGGCAAATGGCCTAAGGGATAGCCCTGTTGTTAGCGCAGGCCGGCAATATAGTCGGCCAAAGCTTTGATTTCTTTGTCGTTGAGCTTGGCGGTTACGTCACGCATTTCTGCGTTGTGGCGGGTGCCATTACGAAAATCCACCAGCTGCTTGGCAGTGTACTGGGCATGCTGGCCGCCCAGGCGGGGGTATTGCACGGGCAGACCTGCGCCGTTGGGGCTGTGGCAGCCAGCGCAGGCAGCAATATTGCGCTCCTGGATGCCGCCACGGTAGATGCGCTCGCCCAAATCAACCAGTTCTTTATCGGTAGAGAAGCCGTTATCTGCCTTCTGTTGACCTAGCCAGGCGGCAATGTTGACCATGTCCTCGTCAGAGAGCATGGTGGCAAAGCCTTTCATGATGGGGTCAACGCGCTTGTCGTCCTTGAACTCTTTGAGCTGTTTGACCAAGTAGGCAGGGTGTTGTTGGGCCAACACGGGATTTTCTGCCAGAGTGGATTTGCCGGCCTCGCCGTGGCAAGCCACGCAAACGGCCGCGTAACTGGCCTGGCCTTTGGCCAAATCGGGGCCGGAGTCCGCAGCAGCGGCAGAAAAGGCGGGTGCTGCCACAGCGGCAGTCATCAGCAAAGAGGCTAGCAACTTCATATCGGTGGTATCTGGTTATGTCCGCAAAAAACCAACAGATTCTACAATGAGGCATTCCATATTCCTACTACACCGTATGACAGCCCAGACTTCTGCCCCAGCTTTGGGGCAAAAAAACATCAGTATCGACCCCAAGCAGGCTTTGGGCTGGATGCATACCGCCCGCTTTTTCACCACTGCGGCCCAGCTCCATCAGCTGCCTGAGGTCACAGTGCCTGAGATTGCTTTTGTGGGCCGCTCCAACGCCGGTAAATCCACCGCCATCAATACCCTGACGCAGCAAAAGCAGTTGGCCTTTGCCTCTAAAAAACCCGGGCGCACCCAGCACATCAACCTGTTTGCCCTGGGCCGCCAAGGGGTTACTGATGCGGTGTTGGCCGACTTGCCCGGCTATGGCTATGCCGCCGTCTCGCGCACCGATAAGGAGCGCTGGCAGCGCGTGATGCTGAACTATTTGATGCAGCGCCCCAGCCTGTCCGCCGTGGTGCTGCTATGCGACCCGCGCCTGGGCCTGACGGAACTGGACGAGGCCTTGCTGCACGCCATTCGCCCGCGTGTGGAGCAGGGGCTGAAGTTTCTCATTGTGCTGACCAAGGCCGACAAGCTCAACCGCGCCGAGCAGGCCAAGGCGCTGTCCATCATGCGCCTGAACG
>CAZMMM010000035.1:0-1821 GCA_964567385.1 uncultured Comamonas sp. | reverse complement strand
AGGGCGTGGACGATGTGGCCCAGCTGCTCTGGCATTGGTGCCACCCCGATAGCCCTAGCGATACAGAGAATCCTGCCCCGCAGGCCGCGTCTTAAAGCGCCGGTGTACCCAGTAATACTGGGCGGGCATGGTGCGAATAGCGGCTTCCAGCTCGCGGTTCATGCGGGCGGTGTCGGCAATGTGGTCAGCGCTGGGGAAGCCCTCCCAGGCGGGTGACAGCTCTGCCACATAGCCCTCAGGGGTCATGCGGCTATAAAGCGCTACCACCTTGGCCTTGCCCAGCCGTGCAAAACGTGACAGGGATGGGATGGTAGCCACCTCTGGCACGGCAAAAAACGGCACGAATACCGAATCCGCAGGGCCGTAATCCATATCCGGCAGCAGGTAGAGCAGCCCACCCTTGCGCAGGCATTGAATGATGGGCTTGACCCCATCAGCACGGTTGAGCATGCGTACATTGCCAAAGCGTTGGCGGCCCGTCATAAACCAGTCGTCCAGCACCGGGTTGGGGTTGGTGGCAAAGATAGAAGTAAATTCGCGCTCGGTATTGAGCGGCAGCGCCAAGCCGCCTGCATCCATGCTGTAGAAATGCGGGGCAAAGACGATGGTGGGGGTATCGCCTTCCAGCTCTTGCAAAGCACCCACCAGCTTGACGCGGCGGCGTACCAGCGCTTCCGAGCCAAACCACAGCCAGCTGCGGTCTATAAAGGTTTGGCAAAAGGCCACAAAGCTGGCACGCGCCCAAGCCTTGCGCTGGGCGGGGGACTCCTCTGGGAAGCACAGCTCCAGATTGCGCAGCGTCACCTTGCGGCGTGGGGCGGCCAGCACAAACAGCACCCGCCCCACCAGCCAGCCCAAGCCGCGTAAAACGGGCAGGGGGAGTTTTGCAAGGACATGCATCAGGGCAAGGCCCAGTTTGCTGGCGTTCATGGTGCGGCCTCTTTGTTCTCTTTGCGCATTTCTTTTCTGGGTTGCTTGTAGCGTCCATAGCCCCACAGATACTGCTCGGGGCATTGGCGGATGATGTGTTCCATGGCCTGATTGATATGCAGGGCAGCAGTATCTAAATCGGTGGCCAGGGGCTGGGGCAGGCCCTCTAGGTGCAGGCTAAAGCCGCGCCCCCAGGACAGGCGTTCGCAGCGTGCCAGTATCACGGTAGCGCCTGTTTGCAGTGCCAGCCGCGCCGCTAGCGTCATGCTATAGGCGGGCTTGCCGAAGAAGGGCAGCCACTGGCCTTGACCGTCGGGCGGCACCTGGTCGGGCAGCAGGCCCACGGCCTGGCCTTTGCGCAGGGCCTTAATCATCTGGCGCACACCAGACAGCGTAGTGGGTACGGCCTCTATACCGTGGCGGTTGCGCGCGGTAAGCATCATCTGCGCCAGCCAGGGCTGTTTGGCGGGGCGGTAGAGGATGGTGATTGGCCCATGCTGGGCTGACCAGCGTTTGGCCGCGCCTTGCACCGATAGCTCAAAGCAGCCGATATGCGGTGTCAGGAACACGATGCCCTTGCCGCTGGCCCAGGCAGCCTCCACCACCTCAGCGCCATGAATGGTGTTGATGGGCGTATCTTTAAGCCATAGGCGTGGCAACTCCGTCACCATGCGCCCGGCGTGGCCTATGGCGGCCTTGACCTGGGCAAAGCGATAGCCCGCCTGGGCGCTATTGGCCACAAAGCGCCGCCGGTAAGTGGGCGAAAGCAGCCAGGCTAGCCAGCCTAAAGCCGCCCCTAGGCCATGTGCCAGCCATAAAGGCAGTACAGAAAACAAGCGAAATAAACTGTGCATTACAATCCGCGCCGTCGCTGAGTTAACAGAGCAACTT
>CAZMMM010000034.1:0-11023 GCA_964567385.1 uncultured Comamonas sp. | reverse complement strand
GGTCGCGGCTGATATGGAAGTGGGCGTAGAACTCTTGAATTTCTGTTTGCAGCAGAGCGATGCGGTGCGCTGCCCGCTCCAGGCGCTTGTTGGTGCGCACTATACCCACGTAGTCCCACATAAAGCGGCGCAGCTCGTCCCAGTTGTGGGAGATGACGACGGCTTCGTCGGCATCGGTGACTTGGCTATCGTCCCAGGCGGGCAGCGCAGGGCGCTCGCTGCTGGGCTGACTGGTAACGGCCTGCGCCGCTGCACGGGCAAACACCATGCACTCCAGCAGCGAGTTGCTGGCCAGGCGGTTGGCTCCGTGCAGGCCGGTGCAGGCGCTTTCGCCAATGGCGTAGAGGCCGGGCAGGTCGGTGCGCCCGGCCAGGTCGGTGAGGATGCCGCCGCAGGTGTAATGCGCCGCTGGCACAACCGGAATGGGCTGGCGGGTGATGTCAATGCCAAATTGCGCACAGGTGGCCAAGATGTTGGGAAAGTGCGCTTGCAAAAATTCCGGGCTTTGGTGGGAGATGTCCAGATGCACGCAGTCCAGGCCGTGCTTTTTCATCTCAAAATCAATGGCGCGTGCCACGATGTCGCGTGGCGCTAGTTCGGCGCGGGGGTCGTGCTCGGGCATAAAGCGGCTGCCATCGGGGCGCAGCAGCCGCCCGCCCTCGCCGCGCACGGCTTCGCTAATCAGAAATGATTTGGCATGGGGGTGGTAAAGGCTGGTGGGGTGAAATTGAATAAATTCCAGATTCGCCACCCGGCAGCCCGCTCGCCAAGCGGCAGCAATGCCGTCGCCCGTGGCGGTGTCGGGGTTGGTGGTGTAAAGGTATACCTTGCCCGCCCCGCCCGTCGCCAAAATGGTGTGCGGTGCGCGAAAGGTGACAACGCTGTCTGTTGCCTCATCCAAGGCATACAAGCCCAGGCAGCGCTGGCTGCCAGGCAGCCCCAGCTTGCGGCTGGTAATCACATCCACCAGGGTGTGCTGCTCCAGCAGGGTGATGTTGGGGGTGGCGCGTACCCGCTCAATCAGGGTTTTTTGTACGGCTGCGCCGGTGGCATCGGTGGCGTGGACGATGCGCCGGGCGCTGTGCCCGCCCTCGCGGGTCAGGTGCAGTTGGCCTTGCTCTTCAGAAAACGGCACGCCCAGCTCGCGCAGCCAGGCGATGGCATTGGGGGCGTTTTCCACCACAAAGCGGGTGGCGGCCAGGTCGCACAGGCCAGCACCGGCGGTCAGGGTGTCTTGCACATGGGCATCAAAGCTGTCTTGGGCATCGAGTACGGCGGCAATGCCGCCCTGCGCCTGGCCGCTGGAGCCTGCTTGCAGCTCGCGCTTGGTAATTACCGCTACGCGGTGCTGGGGGGCGAGCTGCAAGGCGGCGGTCAGGCCAGCCAGGCCGCTGCCAATAATGAGTACGTCAAAGTCTTGGGTCATGGGCGGGGGCTGCTACTGCTACTGGCGCAGTGCCAGCGTTGTCAGGGGGGATTCGGTTCAGGCGGGCAAAGTTTATACAGTGCTGTAGGCCAGACGCAGGTAAATCGGGGCAAATGCCTCGGCCTGGGTAATTTCCAGCAGGGTTTCCTTGGCCAGCTCCAGCAGGGCAATAAAGGTGACGACCAGCACAGCCGCGCCTTTTTCGGGCTGAAAAATCTGCTCAAAGGGCACAAAGCGCTGGCCTTGGAGTTGTTTGAGGATGTGGCTCATGTACTCGCGCACTGATAGCTCTTCGCGGGTAATGCGGTGGTGTTGCACCAGTTTGGCGCGGCGCAGAATGTCGCGCCAAGCGGCTTGCAGGTCGGCGGCATTCACATCCGGCAGGGCGGGGGTCAGGCTTTGCTCGATATAGATTTGCGCTTGCACAAAATCGCGCCCGTATTGCGGCAATTCGCCCAAGCGCTGGGCGGCCAGCTTGATTTGCTCGTACTCCAGCAGGCGGCGCACCAGCTCGGCGCGGGGGTCTTCTGGCTCTTGCGCGTCATCGGCTTTTTTGACGGGCAGCAGCAGGCGTGATTTGATTTCAATCAGCATGGCGGCCATGAGCAGGTATTCGGCGGCCAGCTCCAGGTTGCGGTTGCGGATTTCTTCCACATAGCCCAGGTATTGCTCTGTGACCTGCACCAGGGGGATGTCCAGAATGTTGAAGTTTTGCCGCCGTATCAGGTACAGCAGCAAGTCCAGCGGGCCTTCAAAGGCCTCCAGAAAGACTTCCAGCGCATCTGGTGGGATGTAGAGGTCTTGCGGAATTTTGAACAGCGGCTCGCCATACAGACGCGCCAGGGCGGCTTGTTCGGGCGCGGCGGCGGCATCCGGCGCGGGGGCTGTGCTGCTGGGCATGGGGGCTAGTGGGGGCGAGGGGGGAGATGGCAAGCGTAGGGGCAGGCGCGGCGGCGTAGTCAACAAAAAAGCCCAGCCCGGTAAGGAGGCTGGGCATCAAGGCCACGCGTGGCCAAGGAGCGCGATTTTAGCCTTTGCGCCGTCTTGGTGTGCGGCGGCTCTGGCAGTTTAGCCGTTGCTCAACGCCGCTAACTGGGGCGGCTGTGGTTGGTGCAGCTCTTGCAGATTGCGCATCAGGCTGGAATAGCTGGGGTTATCGACAAACACGCATTGCTTGCCGGTGCGCTTGCAAAAATCCTTCACTCGCCAATATGCGTTGTGGCTGATGCAGCCGGTTTGGCAGATGACCAAATCAGCCGCAGCAAGCACGGCATCGAGCGTGCAGGGCTTGTCTTGCACACCGCCGTCGTGGTGGGAGAACTGCCCGCCCGCCTGCTCAATGATGTCGCGGTAATTGGCAATGCTACCTTGGCGGCCTCCCACGCAGGCAATGTTTTTTTGCTGGAGCTGCAAGGGCAGAGCGCTGCTTTTGCACGCGCTAACCGTCAGGGGGCAAGGCGTTGGTGCGGTGCTGGTAGTGGTGGCAGCGGCGACTTGCCCCTCCAGGCTTTGCAGGCGCTGCTGCATGTCTTGCAGTGTTTGGCGCAGTTGGGTGTTCAGGGCTTGCAGGTGTTGGTTGTGGGTTTGCACCATGCTGAGTTTTTTGTGCAGCTTTTGGCTTTCTTCATAAGCGGGCAGGCTGGCTTTGAGTTCGGCCAGGTCTTGCTCCAAAAAGGCAATGTGCGAATCTTTGCTGATCACCATGGCGCGTTGCTGCACCAACTGGCTTTGCACTTGCGCCAGCTCGGCGGCTTTTTCTGCCAGGGCGCGGGTGCTGCGCTCTTGGGCTTTGCCTAGCTCGCGTGCCAGGGTGCTGTTTTCTTGGCTCAGGGCTTGCAGTTGGGCAATGTCCAGGCGCACAGCAGCGCCTGCTTGGTGTTGCAGCATGTGCATATCGCGCAAGACCACCTCTTGCAGGGCATCGTCGCAGCGCGGGTGGGTAAGAGCCGCCCAAAACGGGCCAGCCACATCGCCACGGCGCACGGCATCGCCCCACAGTTGCGCTACGGCGCGGGCATCTTTGGCCTGGCGAAAGCTGGCAATCTGGGCGCTGTAGCGGGTTTCTAAATCTTTTTGTAGTAGTTGCGAGAGGCGGTTGCGCGCCCCGCATTCGGCCACCGCGCCTACGTGGATTTCATAGTCATCGGCCACGGCCTTGCCGCCCAGAAATTTATTGACCAACTGGCGCAGCCGGGGCAGAGAAAAACACACCCCCACCACCGGGCAATGGCAGGCGGCAGGCAGCTCCCACAAACGGCGGCGGCGTGAGCCAGCGGGGGCGGTAGAGCAGGCATCGCACATAAAAAATCATCCTCCAGACGGTATGGCGTAACAAGACACAGAACAGAAAAAAGCAGGGGGCTGCTTAATAAACTACATGTATTCTAAATGAGAATTGTTATCATTTATTGTATCTGCACCTAGGGAAGTCCCTGAGCTGGCGATAAAAAAACCCAGCGCCCTGAAACAGGGGGCTGGGTTTGCTGCAAGACGCGATGGTGGGTGGCGAGCTTACATGGGCGAGGTGCGCTTGCTGCCGCCGGGGGTGTAGGAGTAGTACACATAGGCTTTTTGGCGCACTTGGCCAGCGCGGTACTGCTGCCAGACCTCGGGGCTGACATCCTTGTCCCACAGCAGGGCGCGGCCTTGCTGCTGTTGCTCATCGAGCTGGGGCTTGTCTTTTTTCAGCTGGGCGATGAAGTCGGTGGTATCCGAAGTGTAGTGAGGGCGGGCAAAAAGCGACATGCTAAAAAATCCTTTGCAAACTGCGGTAACCAAGTTAAACGGCTGATTTTAGCGGCTTAGGCTGGGGCAGTACTCGGGTGGTGCTGCTATGTTTCTACAATCGCAGCCCATGATGCGATTGAAATCTTTATTTTTCTCGGTGCTTTGGGGTGCTGCAACGGCCATGGCTGGGGCTACAGGCTTGGCGTTAGAAGCCCAAGAGCAGCTGCTGCCCGCCCAGCCCTTGTCCCCAGGCGCACAGCAGACTTACGGCCTAGCGCAGGATAAGCTGGTGCAAATACGCAGCTTGCGCAGCACAACGAATACGCAAAGCAGCATTGGCTCAGGCTTTTATGTGGGAAATCAGGGGCTGATACTCACCAACTTCCATGTGATTAGTGATTTGGCCCTAGAGCCTGAGCGCCATCGCGGTGTGCGGGTGTCTGTGCAAGGGCAAGAGCAGGAGCTGGAGCTGCTGGCCTTTGATGTCACCAATGACTTGGCCGTGCTGCGTGAGGCCGCCCCCTCTGGGCAAGCGCCGCTGCAAGGCTTTGCCCTGCGCCCTCAAGCAGAAGAGCTGGTGCAAGGCGAGCGCATCTACGCTTTGGGCAACCCCCTGGATGTAGGCTTTGCGATTACAGAGGGTAATTACAACGGATTGGTGCAGCGCAGCTTTTACCCTCGCCTGTTTTTTGGGGGTGTACTCAATGCAGGTATGAGCGGAGGGCCTGCACTGGATACCCAGGGGCGGGTGCTGGGGGTGAATGTGGCCAAGCGTTTGGATGGAGAGCAGATTAGCTTTCTCGTGCCCTTGGCACCGGTGCGCGCCTTGCTGGAAAAAGTTGCTGAGCAAACCGAACAGGCGCAGCTGCCCTTGGGGCGCGAGCATGCTTACGCGCATGTGAACCAGCAGCTGCAACAGCACCAGCAAGAAGTGGTACAGCGCTGGCTACAGCAGCCCCTGCAGATGCAAGCCTATGGCCAATACCGCGTTCCCCTGCCGGATACGCAATGGGCGCGCTGCTGGGGTGAGGGCCGTGAAAGCCGCGCCAGGGAATGGCTGGACTTTGAAAAAACTGAGTGCAATTTACAAACCGGTGTGGACGCGGGTAGCTTGGGCCGTGGCATGGGCCGGGTGGAGCTGCGCTATGAAGTCTATGACGGGGGCAGCATGAGCGCCCTGGCCTTTGCGCGCCAGCTCTCGCGCCAATGGTCGCGCCAATGGCGGGCTGACCATCGTGGTGCTGATCAAACCACTGCGCAGTGCCAAGAGGACTTTGTGCAGCTGCAGCAGCTGCCGGTGCGCGCGGTGACCTGCCTGACGGCCTATCGCAAGCTGCCTGGTCTGTATAACCTGGTGGTGTTGGTGGTTACGAATAACCAAGAGCGCCAGGCCGTCATTGGACGGCTGCATGTGCGCGGCGTGAGTATGGACAGCGCCATTCAGTTAAACCGCCATTACCTGACGCACTTTTCCTGGCAGGAGCAGCCATGAGCAAAACAACACTAGCCCTGCTAGAGGTGCACGAGCGTGGCATGCACCACATGCAGTGCGTGCGCATTACCCAATGGCCTTGCGTGATAGGGCGGGCGCTGCATGCCGATGTGGTTTTGAGCGACCCTAGTGTGGGGGCTGAGCACCTCAGGCTAGAGGCCGCAGCCAGTGGCCCCGTGCAGGCGCAGGTGCTGGATGCCCTTAATGGTGTCTGGCAAGGGCGCAAGCAGTACAGCCAAGGCCAGTCTTTATCTTGGGGCGGTGGGCAAGTGCTGCGCTTGGGGCGCTCCAGCCTGCGCTTGCGCCTGGCTAGCGATGCCCTGCCACCCCAGCAACCCTGGCGGCCTAGCTCTGGTTGGGAGTGGTTGCTAACGCTTGCAGCGGTGCTCATGCTGTTTGCGGTGATGCTGGTGGACCAGTGGCTGTCTGCCAGCAGCCAGCAGCACTGGCAGCGTAGCGTGCCTATGGAAGTGCTGGGGGGGCTAATGGCGCTGCTGTTCTGGACGCTGCCCTGGTCTTTCATAGGCAAAATCTGGACGGGTGCGGCAGCGTTTGTCACCCATTTGCGTATCGCCAGCTTGGCAGGCTTGGGGGTGTCGTGCTGCTTGATGCTGACCCATGTCTTGGCCTTCTCGTTCTCCCTGCCCTGGCTGGGGCAGTTTGACAGTGCCTGGATTTTTATGGGAATGGCCCTGGCAGGCTGGCATCATTTGCGTGTGGCTAGCAGCCTCTCCAGGCGCGTGGTCACGGCCATTGCCTTGGGCTTGATGGTGCTGGCTATCGCCTGGATGCTGGGCGAGCGCTGGCAAACGCGCCAGCGCCTGACGGAACATCTATTCATGCAAGAGCTCTACCAGCCTGGTTGGCGTTGGGCGCAGCCGGTAGATATGGAGAGCTACCTGCAGCGCTTGCCAGAGCTCCAGGCCCCACTGGAGGCTAAACGCTTGCAGCTAGAAGCCCAGGCCGATGCCGATACGCCAGACGATGCGGACTAAGAGCAAGGCGCAACACAGCCCCAAAACAATAAAGGTAGGTATTTTTATGAGTAAGAAAAAATTTGGACTTGGCCGCTGGGCCGCCGTGCTGGCAAGCCTAAGCCTGCTGTTTGCCTGCGACCAGCAGCGCATTGACATGCTGGAAGAAGGCCTGGCCACCGAGGCCGATGTACGCGCCCAGTTTGGCGAGCCTGCCACCATCTGGCCAGAGCGTGATGGTAGCCGCACCTTGGAATACAACCGTCAGCCCCAAGGGCATAAAAACTACATGATTACGATTGGCACCGACGGCAAGATGAGCGCCCTGCGCCAGGTGCTGACCCCCCAGGTTTTTGCCCAACTGCAAACGGGTATGAGCCAGGAGCAGGTGCGTCGCCTGCTGGGGCAGCCTGCGCGGCGCATGGATTTTGAGCGCCAAGGCGAAACCGTATGGGATTGGAACTGGATAGACCCACCATCGCGGGAGATGGAGTTAAGCGTCACCTTTGGCGCTGATGGGCGTTTGCTGCGCTGGGGCAGTGTGGAAAAAATGCCCCAAGGGCGCTAAGTAGGTGCATCGTATGTCTGCTATTACGACGGCTTATGCCTATTTAGGCGCGGCGATTGTGGCGGAGGTGATTGCCACCTCTGCCCTCAAAGCCTCTGACGGCTTTAGCCGCCTGTGGCCCAGCCTGGTCACGGTGCTGGGCTATGGGCTGGCGTTTTACTGCCTGTCGCACACCCTTAAAAACATCTCCACTGGCGTGGCCTACGCGATTTGGTCGGGCGTGGGCATTGTGCTGATTTCCCTGGTCGGCTGGTGGTGGTTTGACCAGCGCCTGGATGCACCCGCTCTGCTGGGCCTGGCGCTGATTATTGCGGGCGTGCTGGTCATTAACCTGTTTTCCAAAACGCTGGGGGCTTGAGGGGCTAGGTGCTGCTGCCGGGGGCAGGGACGGGGTATTGCGCCGCCAGTATCTCCTGCTCAAACCCCGAGCGGCGCAGCAAAGAGGCCACTTGCTCTTGCGGTTGTAGCAGGTGCAGGTGGCAGCCTTTGCGGTGGGCGGCTTTGCGCAGGTTTTCCAGCGCATCTACGCCGGTGGTATCCAGGGCGAACAAATCCTGCATATCCAGGGTAATGCTGCTACCCGCTGATGCAGTCGCAATAGCCGGGGTGATGCAATCGAGCCTATCGACTGCGCCAAAGAACAATGCGCCATGCAGTTGCCAGTACAGGGGGCGCTCAGGGTCGGGGTTGACCTTGAACAGCGTGGCCATGCGCCGCACAAACAGCACACAAGCGAGCACCAGCCCCACCTCTACGGCCACCATCAAGTCAAACACCACGGTTAAGAAGAAGGTTCCCAACAGCAGCAGGCGGTAATGGTTGCTGAAGTGGCGCAGGCGGGCAAACTCGCGCCATTCGCCCATATTCCAGGCGATAAACAGCAGTACCCCAGCCAACACCGCTAGCGGCACATGCAAGGCCAGCGGCGCGGCCAGCAGCACAATACCCGCCAGCAACACCGCGTGTACCACGCCAGAAATGGGTGAAGTTGCCCCCGAGCGCAGATTGGTCATGGTGCGGGCAATCGTGCCGGTAACGGGCATTCCCCCAAAAAACGGCACAACGATATTGGCCACGCCTTGCGCCATCAGCTCCTGGTTGGGGTTGTGGGAGCGGTGCTCGGGGTGGGTGGCTAGTTGGTCAGCCACGCGGGCGCACAGCAGGGACTCAATCGCGCCCAGGGCGGCAATCGTCAGCGTGGGCATGAGCAGCTCGCGCAGGCTTTGCCAGCTCAGGGCTGGCAGCACCAAGCTGGGCAGCTCTTGCGGAATACCGCCAAAGCGGCTGCCAATGGTTTCTACCGGCAGCTTGAGGAAATACGCCAGCGTCGTAAACAGCACCAAAGCCACCACCGGCGCAGGCAGACGGGCAAAAGTGCGTACTGTGACTCCATCCAGGCGCAGCATAGGAGACTTCTGGTGCAGCAAATACGGCCAGACAAACAGCAGCAACATACAGGCCAGCGCTAAAGCCAGGGCGTAGCCATTGGTCTGGCCAGCGTATTGGGCAATGGTCTGTACCTGGCCTACAAAATCGCCCGGCATTTTTTCGATAGGCAGCCCCAGCGCATCCTTGAGCTGGGACAGGGCAATCAACACCGCAATGCCGTTGGTAAAGCCAATCACGATGCTAATAGGCACAAACCGCACCAGATTGCCCAGGCGAAACGCCCCCATCAGCATCAGCAGCACCCCGGCGCAAGTCGTGGCAACTAGCAGCCCGCCCACACCGTGGCGCTGCACAATGCCATACACAATCACAATGAACGCCCCGGCTGGACCGGCAATCTGCACGTTAGAGCCGCCCAGCAGCGCCACCAGCATGCCGCCGATGATGGCCGTCCACAAACCCGCCTGCGGCGCCAAGCCACTGGCAATGGCAAAAGCCATGGCCAGCGGCAAAGCCACTACGCCAACAGTAGCCCCTGCGCCTAAGTCACCAATGAAGCGCTGGCGCGAGTAGCTGTGAAAAACATCCAGAATGCGGGGGGAGAACGACATAACGCTAAACCTATACCTGTTGGGCCACCTTTGCTCTGGCTTGATACCTATCAAGGCCTGAAATGGGGGAAGAGACTATAAAAAGGCATGCCCTGCTTTGGCTGCTACCATGAGACGGTTTGTTACAAGAATGTAAACCGTCAGTGAGCGACAACAATTAAAGGATGAATTATGCGCCGCACTCCCAGTATTGCCACCTCCCCTACCAGCACCAAACGCCCCAAGCCCTTGAGCCCTGTGCAGCAAACCCTGGTAATTCCGTTGGTGGCAAGGGCTTTGGGTGCACAGATTTATCCCAGTCACGCCTGTGATGATGTGTGGGCCGGACATCTGCTGGAACGCTTGGACGTAGATGCGCAGCAATACTTGGCTGACCGCCCCACCGTACTCAACGTGCTATGGCGCACGGGGCTGATACGGCGCATTCTTCAGGGCTTTTTTGCCCAGCATCCTGATGCTTGGGGGTTGAATCTGGGCTGCGGGCTATCGCATTACTTTCAGTGGATAGACAACGGCAGCAACACCTGGCTGGATGGCGATTTGCCCGAGGTCATGGCTCTGCGTAAAACCTTGATTGATGCCCAGCCCCCGCGCTTGCGCCATGTCACCGTGGATTTGCAGAACCCCGATTGGTGGCAGCGCCTGCGCCTGCCCAAGCGGGCCTTGAGCCAGCCCCTGATATTGCTGTGCGAGGGGGTGTTTATGTACCTGCAACCTGATGAGGTGCGCCAAGCCATCTACCAGTTTGCTGAGCATGCGCCCAGCGGCTCCAAGCTGGTGCTAGATACCATGGCCAACTGTGCAGTGGGTCAGGCGCAGTGGCATGCCAGCGTAGGCCAGACGGAGGCGCAATTCCGCTGGGGCATCAGCCGCATGCAGGAATTGACGGCCTGTCACCCCCGCCTGGCGTTGGAGCATACCCACAGCGTAGCCCCCAGCCACGGCTGGATGGGGGTGGCGATGGAAGCCTTCTGGAACCCCTGGGGCCAGTCTGCACCCCTGTATGGGGTGGCCGAGCTGGTGGTGCAGTGAACAGCGCTTGCGCCTACGCAGGCTCAGCTTCTGGCTTAGTTCAGCCAGCCCTGCTGGCGTAAAAACGCCTCCAACCCCTGAGCGTACTGGGCATAGCCTTGGGTGTTGGCATGAATCTGGTCAGAGCGCAGGCTGGCATCAGACAGCACCTGTGACCAGCCCTTCTCGTAAAGCGCCACGTCCAGCTCCTGAGCCAGTTCGGCGTACAGCGGGTGGTCGCTCAAGCGCCCGGTGCTGGCCGCCAGCAAAGAGAATTGCGGCACAGCCAGCAGCAGCACCTGCGCCCCGCTGCTTTTGGCAAGTTCTACCGTCTGGCGGATATTGTTGCGGGTGGTTTGGCTATCCACCTGACGCAAAAAATCATTGCCACCAATACCGATAATGACCAGCTGAGGGCTGTGCTCCTCCAGCAAAGCCGGCAGACGCGCCAGGGCCTGCGCACTGGTATCGCCCGAAATACCAGCGTTGATCAGCTCCCAGCCACTGGCCTCTTGCAGCACTGAGGGCCAAGCCCCCTCTGCCGTAGTGCCCACCCCCTGCGTAAGCGAGTCGCCCAAGGCCAGCACGGTTGTATCCGCTGGCAGCGCCTGGCTTTTGGGCTTGCGTTTGCCGCAGGCGGCCAGAGTAGCTAGGGCAAAACTGCCCATGAGGATATGGCGACGGCGGAAAAGTGAGGTAGGAAGTGTTTGTGTCATGGTTTTAGGACTGAAATGTTGATCATTTTGCTAGGCCGCTAAAAAATCATCCATTTGGGCATGCATACGCAGCGTTTGCACGCAGGTATCGGCGGCTTCTTTGCCCTTT
>CAZMMM010000033.1:0-11257 GCA_964567385.1 uncultured Comamonas sp. | reverse complement strand
GCCATCCATGCGCTGTAGCCAAAGCAGGTGGCCGCCTGCATCGACGATGGCAATCGTGACCAGCCAATTATTTTTCTGTGCTTCAGCCAGGGCGGCGGTGGCAATGGTTTGGGCATCGGCCATTTCAAGGTAGGTGGTGGTTTGCATGATGGCTGTCCTTTCGGGTAGTGGGTGGGTTCACGGGAAAAGTAGAGGGCTGAGGGTGCTGCTCCGTAGACTACAGAGAGCTCTGTAGAGCGTCTTTGAAGCTTAGCTCCTGGCTGGGCAGGGCTTGGACTGAAAGCAATTAAAACATTTGCAAGCGCTTGTGTGAAAAATTACAAGCCCACCCTTGCACTGCCAACAGCCACATTGCGTAGCCACGCAGAGTGACGGAATGTTTTTTGAGGTTTGGATGTTGATGCTGAGTACTTGTTATTTTTATGGTTTTCTGCGCCAAGCCTGCACCTGCACCTAGAATGTGGCGTTTCAATTGAATTGGCATAAGGAGCAATTTTTCATGCATCACCATCCGACTTTGGACACTGCGGGCTACGGTATCGCGCAGCAGCAGCGCCACAAAGTGCTGCGCAACACCTATTTACTGCTGGCGTTGAGCATGCTACCCACCGTGCTGGGCGCTTGGCTGGGCGTGGCGACAGGCATTACTGCCTCTTTGCGTGGCGGCCTGGGATTTATCGTATTTATGGCTGGCGCTTTCGGCTTTATGTACCTAATCCAGAAAAATAAAGATTCTGGTCTGGGTGTGGTCTTGCTGCTGGCATTTACCTTTTTTATGGGCCTGATGCTTTCGCGCCTGATTGGGGCTGTGCTGGGGTTCAAGAATGGCTCTGAGCTCATCATGACTGCCTTTGCCGGTACGGCTGGGGTGTTTGCTGTAATGGCTAGCCTAGCCACAGTCATCAAGCGCGACCTGTCGGGCATGGGTAAATGGCTGTTTGCCGGTGTGCTGGTGCTGTTGGTGGGCGTGGTGATTAACATTTTCGTTGGTTCCACAGCAGGCATGATGGCCATCTCTACAGCAGCGATTGCGCTGTTCTCAGCCTATATGCTGTACGACATCAAGCAGATTCTGGATGGCGGTGAGACCAACTACGTCAGCGCTACCTTGTCGCTGTACCTGGATGTGTATAACGTCTTCTCGAACCTGCTGGCTTTGCTGGGCATTTTTGGTGGCGACCGCGATTAATACCGGGGCTTAAAGCTTGGGTCAAAAAAACCGCCTGCTCTGCAAAGAGCGGCGGTTTTTTATTGTCGTTGGCTTTTATGCTGATTAAAACAGCTCTACATCATCGTGGGTAATGGTCTCTTTGGCATCTAGTAGGCCTTGGGCTTGCAGGGCCTCGTACTGGCAGATGCGGTTACGGCCACTATCTTTAGCGTAGTACAAGGCTTCATCGGCCTGGCTCAGTAGCTGCACGGGTGAAAGACCGCCTGCTTGGCGTGCGCCCGCATAGCCTAGGCTGATGGTGACCTGGCCCACTTGGGGAAAGCTGTATGCCTCAACCGCTTGGCGGAAGTGCTCAAGAATGCTTTCGGCCTCTGCTTGGCTCATAGGGGCAAGCAGTACAACAAACTCTTCGCCACCAAAGCGGAAGATGCGGTGGTGAGAGTCAAAATGAGAGCGCAGCAAATTGGCCGCCAAAATCAGCACTTCATCCCCAAATAGATGGCCGTAGCGGTCATTGACTTTTTTGAAATGGTCAATGTCTATTACCACCAGCCAGGGCTGCTCGGCCTCATTGGGGGCCGTGTTATTGCCTTGCTGGGTCAGGCGCTGCAAGTATTCGTCAAATGTTTTGCGGTTGAGCAAGCCGGTAAGGGCATCGCGCTCGCTGTAATCGAGCAGGCTTTGGTAGTTGTAGTACACCTGAAAAATGGCCAGTAATACGTCCAGCTCATGGGGGCTGAAATCTTGGCCTTTTTGGGTTACTTCAATGCATACACGTACTTGCTCGTGCATCCAGACGGGTAGCCACAGGGTGTAGGTGTTGGCGCTGGGGTTTTGGTCGTAGCAGCGTTCTTGGCGCTGCTCTAGGCAGTTATTGAGGCGTGTGAGCTTGCTCAGGTGCTGGCGCTGGGGGTCAGAGACAAAATCGCTATCCGTGCTGACCAGGGTGTGGTTTTCAGTCCAGGTGCGTGGGCGTACCCATTGGATGCCATCCAGATAGGCAATCTCTAGTGCGCGCACCTGGGTAACGTGTGGCAGCTCTAGCAAAGTGGAAAGCACAGACACCTCTAGGCGTAGATGGTCGCGCTGCCCTGTCATGTGCACTAAGTTCTGCAGGATATCCATGATAAATAATAGAAGAGCTATAAGTTTTCAGAACAGCAGAACCTTTTACCACGGGTTGCCCATGAGGGAAATAATTAACGTTTGAGAAAAACCACATCCCAGACGCCATGGCCCAAGCGTTGGCCGCGTTTTTCAAACTTGGTGGTGGGGCGGTAGTCTGGGCGGGGGGCAAAGCCCTCAACGCTATTGCGCAGCTGCGGTTCGGCGCTGAGTACTTCCAGCATTTGCTCGGCATAGGCCTGCCAGTCTGTGGCGCAGTGGATATAGCCCCCGGGCTTGAGGCGCGAGACTAGCTTGGCCAGGAAGGGCGCTTGTATCAGGCGGCGCTTGTTGTGCTTTTTTTTATGCCAAGGGTCGGGGAAGAAGACGTGCACCCCATCCAGGCAGTCAGGGGCTAGCATGTGGTCTATGACTTCTACAGCATCGTGGTGGAGGATGCGGATGTTGCCCAGCCCCCCTTCGCCAATGCGTTTGAGTAATGCGCCCACACCAGGCTCATGCACCTCGCAGCACAGGAAGTTGTCATCAGGGCGTACTTGGGCGATATGCGCTGTGGCCTCACCCATGCCAAAGCCGATTTCTAAAATCAACGGGGCGGCTCGGCCAAAGGCGGCGGGGGCATCCAGGGGGCTGGCCTGGTAGGGTAGGATGAATTTCTCACCAAGCTCGGTAAAGGCTTTGGCCTGCCCTGTAGTGACGCGGCCCGTGCGACGCACGAAGGAGCGAATGGTTTTAGGGTGGGGCACATGGGCAGGGGCTGCGCCCTGTGGCGTGTTGGATGGGGTGGGGGGGGTATCTTGATTCACGGTGTCTATTGTAGGTAAAGCATGCGCCATGCCTGGGTCCAAAACCCTAGTGCATCCCCTAGCAGGCTGCCCTCAGGGGCACAGGGCATGCCCAGGGTTTGCGCTGCGGTTTGCAGGCAGGCCAGGGGCTGGTCGGTGAGTACGGCTGGTGCGCCATGCTGCTTGGATAGTTTCTCTCCGCTGGGTAGGCGTACCAGCGGCGTATGTAAATACTGGGGGTGGGGCAGGCCGAGGGCCGATTGCAGCAGCAGCTGGCGCGGTGTGTTGTCGCATAAATCCTCGCCCCGTACAACATGGGTAATGCCCTGGGCTGCATCATCAACGACCACAGCCAGCTGGTAAGACCACAGGCCATCAGCACGTAAAAGCACAAAATCCCCCACGGTTTGGGTGGGGTATTGCTCTTGCCAAGCCAGGCGCCTGTCATACCAGCGCAGTAGCCCATCCGGGTTCAGTGCATAACCGAGTGGATTTGGCTGGGGTGGGGTGCTTTGCGCCTGAACAAACTGCTCTAGCTGAAAGCGCCAGCTGCGCGCGGCCATGCCTTCTGGCAAGCCTTGGCGGCAGGTGCCTGGGTAGGGCAGTTGCTGATGGCGCTCAGGCCGCAAGCCCATAGCGGCCCAGGTTTGCTGAATGGATTTGCGGGTGCAGGCGCAGGGGTAGGCCCAGTGCTGCTGCAGAAGCTGTGCCAGCGCCTGCTCGTATAGCGAGTGGCGCTGTGATTGCCAAACGATTGGAGCGTCTGCATGCAGGCCTAGGGCAGCGAGCTGCTGCAAGATGTGCGGGCCTGCGTCTGGCTGGCAGCGCGGGGGGTCAATATCCTCGATGCGCACCAGCCAACGCCCTTGGTGGGCGCGGGCATCCAGCCAGCTCGCCAGGGCTGCAACGACCGAGCCAGCATGTAAAGGGCCGGTTGGTGAGGGGGCAAAGCGTCCACAATAGGCTGGCACTGTGCGCAACGAGGTAAGAAGGGGCCGTTAGGCGGGCAAGGGCAAGGGCTACGGCTTTTTTAGCCGGAAGTGGCTTCGCTACGGGGTAAGGTGGTTTTTACGCGCCCAGCCAGCTGACCAATGGCTAAAGCCGCAGGGCAGGCTGGGGTGGCCTGCAGAAGCAGCTGGCGGCGCATGACGGCTTCGCGCACGGCGTTATCAGAGGGGATGTCGCCCATGTGAATGAGGCGCATAGGCATGCCGGACTCGGTATTGACGAAGCGGTTGAGCACTTGCTGCAGCTGGCCTGTGATGGCACGGCCATCACCAGGGCGGGTAGATTGGTTAATGAGCAGGCGCATGGTGTGGCGGCGCTGCTGGGTGGCCAGAATCTTCATGGCGGCGTAGGCATCGGTCAGGGATGTTGGCTCGGGCGTGGCCACAATCAATATTTCAGAGGCTAGCGACAAAGAGAACAACACGACGTCTGAAATGCCAGCGCCCGTGTCTAGCAGCACTACGTCGTAGCGCGGCGCCAAGGTGTCTATGACGTAAATCAGCTGGTTGCGCACCTCGGGGGTCAGGCGTGAATATTCCACCATGCCAGAGCCAGCCAGCAGGGCGTGAAAGCCTCCCGGGGCGGTAACCACGGCCTCTTCCAGTGTGGCGTTACCGGTAAAGACATCATGCAGGGTGATTTTGGGGTAAAGGTTGAGGACTACGTCCAAATTGGCCAGGCCCAAGTCAGCATCCAGCACCAGGACACGCAAGCCTTGCCGCACCAAAGCTGCAGCCAGATTGATGGAGACAAAGGTTTTACCCACGCCCCCCTTTCCGCTGGTTACCGCCATGATGTTGGGGTGGGCAGGGGGCCGCTTCATCTGCTCATTGTTGGCAGTGGAGGGGGTGGAGGCAAGGTCGCTCATATTGCTCAGAGGTCGCTTTCAATTCAAAGGCTGCCCGCTGGGGGGCTGTGATGCCATTCGTGCTCGGGGGCCGGTACCAGAGGGGGCCATTCTTGTTGGCCGTTGAGGTGGCCAAACAACAAGTGTTTTTCTTCAGCGGTCACGGTACTGTCGGGTTGAGGCTCTATACAGACGCAGTTGCGCCCTTTGTGCTTGGCTTGGTAGAGCTGTTGGTCAGCGCGCTCTAGCCATAGCTCGTGGGTGCTGCGAATCCATTGCAGGGCGTAGGCTCCGCCAATGCTGACAGTCAGGTGCAGAGGCTGTTGCCCAGGCAAGAGCAGCGGGGAGGCTTCAATCGTTTTGCGAATGCGCTCGGCCACGTTTCTGCCGTAGGCCGGTTGGCAGGCAGGCAGCACGATGGAAAATTCTTCCCCGCCAAAGCGGGCCATGGTGTCCATGGGCCTGATGCAGTGCAGCAGTAAGCGGGCAATATGCTGCAAGGCCAAATCCCCGGTTTGGTGGCCGTAGGTGTCGTTAACTTGCTTGAAGTGGTCAATATCCACCATGAGTAGCAAAGCCGCATCGCCAGAGCGAGCCACGCGATCGAGCTCGCCCTCCAGTACCGCCATGAGATGGCGCCGATTGGTGGCACCGGTCAATGGGTCGCGTAAAGAGATGTTGCACAAGCCATCAATCAGGGCTTGTACATAGGCTTGTGGCGACTCTTGCGGGCTGGGTAGCTGGGCGCAGGCTTGCGTGCCCAGCAAAGCCAGGGCCTCATGCAGACGCAGATCCTCAAGTGCAATCTCGGCGGGAAAGTGGGGGGGGGTGTGGCGGCTCACTCGGTGCAGCTTTGCAGGGCTGGCGGGGGTTAAAACATCTGGGCTGAGTGTAACAGCGCAAAACTTGCTTCAAGCCTAGAGAAATAGGCTTTTGGGTGGGCGTGGCTCAAGCCTCTACCTCTACGCGGTTGCGGCCCAGGTTTTTGGCGCTGTAGAGGGCTTTGTCGGCACGGGCTAAAGGGGTGTCGGGTTTGGTGTCGCTGGGGCGCAAAAGAGTAATGCCAATGCTGATGGTGACGGAGATGACCAAGTCTTCGTGCTTGGTGGGAATGCGGGCAATGCTTTCGCGCAGGCGCTCGGCCAGTTGTCGGGCAGCGTCGAGCTTGGTGTCGGGCAGCAAAATAGCAAATTCCTCACCACCCAGACGACCGCACAAATCGGTTTGGCGGCTGCCGTCCTGCATCAGCAAGGCCGTGTGGCGCAATACGCTGTCGCCAGCTGCGTGGCCATAGGTGTCGTTAACGCGTTTGAAAAAGTCCAAGTCCAGCATCAGCACGCAGCCCGCATGGGCGCTGCTGCGCTGGGTGCGGGCAATCTCGTGCTGCAGGCTGGATAAAAAGCTGCGGCGATTGGCCAGCCCGGTTAAGGGGTCAGTCGTGGCCAGGGCGCGCAGCTGCGCTTCGTTGCTTTCCAGCTCATCGAGCATGTGGTTGAAGCCACGGCTGATGTGGCTGATTTCATCTTGGTATTCGGCGGGCAGGCGAAAGCCGCGCTCGCCCGTGCTGACCCGCTGCAGGCTACGGCCCAGGCGTTGCAAGCCTCGGGTAATCCAGCCGGCGGCCAGGCGGGCCATCAGATAGGCAATGACTGTGCCTAGCAAGGTGTAGAGGATGCCTTGGACAGCCAGGCGAATAAGATTGCGTTGAATCAGTGATTGGTCAACGCCGACACGCGCCCAGGCCAAGAGTTGTTGCTCTACCAGGATAGGCGCTGCAATGTCTTCCAGGCTGTGGCTCCTGACCAGGTCGGCTAGGGTTTTGGGGTGGGCAAGGAGCTTCTGGCTGATGGGGTCTGCCAAATACTTGCCAGAGTACGCTGGGTTGTCATGAGCCAGTACCTGCCCGCCAGGAGCGATGACCATAACGTAGCGCACGGATGTATGCGCTGCAACGGTTTCGACAATTTCCTGCAGGCCCGCCAAGTCGTTGGCCATCACCCAGGCGCTGCTGCTGGCCGCCATTGCCTGTGCCAGATTGGCAGCATGGTGGTGGCCTTGCTGATGCAAAAAGCGGTGTTGGCGAAACCAGACATCAGTCACCAGGGCACTCATCAAAAGCAGGTGCAGTGCTGTAATGCTGAGAATCAGCCGCTTGCGAAAGCTGAGGTTGCGCCAAGAGCGCTGTATGCGTTGGCAGAGCTTGGGCTTAGTGTTCATGGCAAAGGCTCATCCAGGGGGCGTACGCTGTGGGCAAACTCTTCCAGAAAGTCCCGTACAGGCTGGTAGCTTTTGTCGTTGGCAGGCTCAAAGTGGCTGGCTGGCAGAGCGGCCAGCAGGCGCTGCCCCTGGCTGTCGGTATGCAGGCGAAACAGCTCGTGGGCGACACGTTCAAGCAGTGTTGGCGCTAGGGTTTCAAGCGCAACCCAGGCATTGTTCACCAGGGGTGGGGTTTCCAGCAGGACTTGCAGCTGCTCGGCCTGAGCGGGGTTGGTTTGCTGAAAGGCAATCCAAGGTGTGGGCCAAGTGGCCCCAGCCTCGGTCTGACCCAGCACCACATTCATGATGCTGGACTCTTGTGAGCCTACGTAGCGTGCTTCATAACTACCGAAGGCCAGGCCAGCCTCTTGCAAACTATGCTGCGGCTGCATGGTGGCCGCCAGTGCCGTGCTGGATGGAAAGCTGATGGCATGCCCCAGCAGGTCAGTGGGGTGTTTAATGCCACTGTCTTTGCGCACCAGCACAAGGCCGCGAAAGACTTGGTCATCCCCCATCTTGCCAAACACGTGGTAGCCCTGATGCAAGGCCAGTAGTGTTTGATAAGGGTTGGGCATGGCAATATCGAGCTGCTGGCGCTGGAGCTTGCTTTCAAACTCTTGGTAGTTGCGCGATGCTTCTAGCACAAAGTGTGCTTCAGGGATATGTTGATTCAGCCACTCAACAATAGGCCCATAACGCTCAAACAATAAGCTGGGGTTGTGCAGTGGGTGAATGCCAAGGCGCACCGTCTGGCGTGCTGTGGGTGTAATCGGCTGGGCTTGAAAGCTGGGCTCGTAGTGGGAGATATGGTCTGGATGCAGGTCGCAGGCACTGAGCATAAACAGAGCCAGCACACAGCTTATAAACCACACGATTTTTTGTAACAAGCCTTTGTTTAATAAGTAAAAGGCTTGCTGTTTTTTGTGGTTGTAAATATCAAAAGCAGGTGGCAAAAGCATAAAGCAGGTACGGCATAGGTTGATCGCTGTGCTGGGCATTGATAATGCGCAGCTTGTTTTTGCTTTTTTTGGATAGTTGGCATGGATATTAAGCCTTTTAAGCTGTACTTTTTGCAACAACGCTTTCGGCTGGGGGATTGGGCGGGAAATTCCAAGCTGATAGTGCAAGCGGCGCAAGCCCTGCAAGCCCAAGGCGGCGGCTGCCTGGTCACCCCCGCCTTGGCGCTGTGTGGCGGGCTGGCGGTGGCCGACTACCTGCGCCACAGCGCTTTTTTACAGGCCGGAGCGCAGGCGTTGGCGCAGTTGCAAGCCGCTAGTGTCGATTGGCCGGATGTGCAGTTGGTGGTTGGTCACCCCCTAGCAGCGCTGGCAGAGCAGCCACCCTGCTACAACGCCGCCAGCGTTCTGCACCAAGGCCAAGTGCTGGGGCAATATGCCCAGCAAATCATTCTTGGCGATAGCGCCCAGGCACGCTACTTTGCACCGGGCAGCCACCCCTTGGTGTGGAATTACCAAGGCCAGCGCCTAGCCCTTTTGATGGAAGACGATGCCGCCCACCCCCCCACCCTGCAAGCGGCCAAGGCTGCCGGAGCGCAGTTGCTGCTGGTTTTACAAGCCCAGGCGTGGAGCCAAGACCTGCCCCAGCGCCGCCAGCAGCACCTGAGCGAGCAAGCGCGTGCGGTGGGCCTGCCCATGCTCTGCGTGGACCGTGTAGGCGGGCAAGACAGTTGGGTTTTTGTCGGCGGCAGCCTGGCCGTGCAGGCCGATGGCCGCCTGGCCGCCCAAGCCCCCTATGGTCAAACCGCCTGCTGGCCAGTGCAGGTGCAGCCGGGCAACACCCCCGAACAAGCGCCGCGCCTAGTTGGAGAAATTGCCCCCACCCCCGAGCCACTGGCGCTGCTGTGGCAAGCCCTGGTGCTGGCCGTGCGCGACTATGTGGACGGTAACCGCTTCCCCGGTGTGCTGCTGGGCTTGTCTGGTGGTATTGATTCCGCCCTGGTGCTGGCGATTGCGGTGGATGCGCTGGGGCCAGAGCGGGTACACACCATCATGCTGCCCTCACCCTACACCGCCAGCATCAGCACCGAAGATGCCCACACCATGGCCGAGCAGCTAGGGGTGCGCTATGAGGTGATGGACATCCTGCCCCTGATGCAGGCATTCGATGGCTTGCTAGCCCCGCACTTTGCAGGCCGCCCCCAAGACACCACGGAAGAAAACCTGCAAGCGCGTAGCCGGGGCGCGTTGCTCATGGCCTTGTCCAACAAGCTGGGGGGCGTGGTGCTGACCACCAGCAATAAAAGCGAAATGGCCACCGGCTACTGCACCCTGTATGGCGATATGGCCGGTGGCTTTGCCGTACTGCGCGACGTGTATAAAACCGAGGTATTCGCCCTGGCACGCTGGCGCAATGCCAACCACCCTGACTACGCGCTGTGCCCGTCGCTGGCCCAGCCCATCATTCCCGAGCGCATCATCACCCGCCCGCCCAGCGCCGAGCTGCGCCCTGACCAGGCTGATACTGACAGCCTGCCCGACTACCCCGTGCTGGACGGTATTTTGCGCCTCTACCTAGAACAGCAGGCTGATACAGAGCAGCTCCTGGCCGCTGGCTACCCCCAGCCCGCCATTGAGCAAGTGCTGCGCCTGCTGCGCATCAGCGAATACAAACGCCGCCAAGCTCCTCCCGGGCCATGTATCTCGCGCAGCGCCTTTGGGCTGGATTGGCAAGTGCCTATGGGGCATGGTTTTGCGGGCTAGTGCCAGCCGTCGCTCCCTGCCCCTACCACCAAACACAAGGACCGTTTTTATGAAAATGATTACCGCCATCATCAAACCCTTCAAGCTCGAAGAGGTGCGCGAGGCGCTGGCCGAATGCGGCGCAACCGGCCTGACCGTCACTGAGGTCAAAGGCGTAGGCCGCCAAAAAGGCCATACCGAGCTGTACCGAGGGGCGGAATATGTGGTGGACTTCCTACCAAAAATCAAAATCGAAGTGGTCGTGCCCGCCAGTGAGGTAGAGCGCTATATCGACGCTTTGGTGGCCGCCGCCCGCACCGGCAAAATTGGCGATGGCAAAATTTTTGTCACTGCCGTGGAGCAGGTCGTGCGCATCCGCACCGGAGAGCTGGATCAAGCTGCTATCTAGCCCCGCGCACCAAGGATTTACCCTAGGTTTTACAATGCGCGGTTCGCCTGATGCCACCCCTTGCGGTGGCTTTTTCATAGACCCCTCCCTGTGGGGAGACTTCAGTCAGAGTACCGTTTATGTCTGATTTAAGCCTTCAACTGCAGCAAGCCAGCAACTTGAGCACCCAACTGCCCGTGAGCAGCTATTTTGATCAAGCCCTGTTCGAGCGCGAGATGCAGACCATTTTTGCCCAAGGCCCGCGCTATGTGGGTAGCAGCTGCGCCGTGCCCGAGGTGGGGGACTATTACGCCTTGCCCCAGGAAAAAGAAGGCCGCGCCTTGGTGCGTAACGAACAGGGGCAGGTGGAACTGATTTCTAACGTCTGCCGCCACCGCCAGGCCATCATGCTCAAAGACCGAGGCAATTTGCACACTGAGGGCAAAGGCCACGCAGGCGGCCATATCGTCTGCCCGCTGCACCGCTGGACTTACAGCCCCAGCGGCCAGCTCAAAGGTGCGCCGCACTTTGCCAAAGACCCGGCCAAGCACCTCAAAAACTACCCGTTGCGCCAATGGAATGGCCTGCTGTTTGAAGACAATGGCCGCGATATTGCCGCTGACCTGGCAAACATGGGCTGCGCCCAGCACCTGAATTTTGATGGCATGGTGCTGCACCACACTGAGATGCACCTATGCAACTACAACTGGAAAACCTTTATTGAGGTGTACTTGGAGGATTACCACGTCGGCCCCTTCCACCCCGGCCTGGGCAACTTCGTTACCTGTGATGATTTGCAGTGGCAGTTTGCCCCTGAGTACTCGGTGCAGACCGTGGGAGTCGCCCCCAGCTTTGCCCAGCCGGGCACAGAGGCGTACAAAAAATGGCACGAGGTACTGCTCAACTACCAGGGCGGCAAGCTGCCTGAGCAAGGCGCTATCTGGCTGACCTACTACCCCCATATCATGGTGGAGTGGT
>CAZMMM010000032.1:3686-11449 GCA_964567385.1 uncultured Comamonas sp. | reverse complement strand
GAAGGCCAGCCCAAGAGCACGGGCTGGTGGGACAACATGATTGGCCCGGGCAAGCCGGTTGATACCGACCAGTTCTTCGTCATCGGCGTGAACAACCTGGGTTCTTGCTTTGGCTCCACCGGGCCTATGCACCTCAACCCCGACACGGGGAAAATTTACGGCGCAGATTTTCCCGTGGTGACGGTGGAAGACTGGGTCAATGCCCAAGCGCGGCTGCTCGATGCCCTGGGCATTGAACAACTGGCCGCTGTGCTGGGCGGCAGCCTGGGCGGGATGCAGGCGCTGTCTTGGACGCTGCAACACCCCCAGCGGATGCGCCATGCCGTAGTCGTTGCCAGCGCCCCCAATCTGACGGCAGAAAACATCGCCTTTAACGAGGTGGCACGCCGCGCCATCGTGACTGACCCGGATTTTCACGGCGGGCATTTTTACGCGCATGGCGTTGTGCCCGAGCGCGGCCTGCGCATTGCCCGCATGATTGGCCACATCACCTACCTGAGTGATGATGTGATGAACCAAAAATTTGGCCGCCAACTGCGCGAAGGCTTTGACCTGAAGTACAGCACGCAAGACATCGAATTCCAAATCGAAAGCTATCTGCGCTACCAGGGCGAAAAATTCAGCAGCTACTTTGATGCCAATACCTATCTGCTCATTACCCGCGCTCTGGATTATTTTGACCCGGCCAGCCGCCACGCTGGCAGCCTGGCGCGGGCGCTGGAGCACAGCCAGGCACGCTATCTGCTGGTGAGTTTTTCCACCGACTGGCGCTTTGCCCCGGCGCGTTCGCGGGAAATCGTCAAAGCCCTGCTGGACAATGGCCGCCCCGTGAGCTATGCCGAAATTGACGCGCCCCACGGCCACGATGCCTTTTTGCTCGACGATGCGCGTTACATGGGCATCATGCGCTCGTACTTTGCCAACATGGCCAAAGAATGCTCCAAGGAGAATGCCCAATGAGTAGCCCCGCCACCATGCAAGCCATTGCCGCCCTGGTTCCCCAAGGCAGCCGCGTTCTGGATTTGGGCTGCGGCGACGGCGCATTCTTGGAACTGCTGCAAAAAGAGCGCCAATGCACCGGCTATGGCGTAGAGCTGAGTGATGCCAACGTGCAAGCCTGCGTGCGCCGTGGGGTGAACGTCTTGCAGCTCAACTTGGAAGACGGCTTGGCCGTGTTTGAAGACAACAGCTTTGACGTGGTGCTACAAATCGACACCTTGCAGCACTTGCGCAATGCCGAAACCATGTTGCAGGAAACCGCCCGCATCGGGCGCAGCGGCATTGTGGCCTTCCCCAATTTTGCGCATTGGCCTAACCGCCTATCGGTGCTGCGCGGCAGAATGCCCGTCACCCGCCACCTGCCCTACCAGTGGTATGACACGCCCAATATCCGCGTAGGCACGTTTAAGGATTTTGAGGTGCTGGCCACCAAGAACCGCTTGCGCATACTGGATGCCTTTGGGCTGAACCACGGCCAGGTACAGCGGCGCCTGCCCAATCTGCTGGCCAGCCGCGCCGTCTTTCGCTTCGAGCGGGCTTGAGCCACCCCCACCACCAGCCCTCTTGCGCCCATGCCCCGCTTTGCCGCCAACCTCAGCCTGATGTATCCCCATCTGCCCTTTATGCAGCGCTTTGGCGCAGCCGCTGCCGATGGTTTTACGGCGGTGGAATACCTCTTCCCCTACGCCTACCCCGTGGCCGACTTGCGCCAAGCGCTGCAAGACAACGGCTTGCAGCAAGTGCTGTTTAATGCCCCGCCCGGCGGCCTGACCCGCAGCGCCATGGCCGGCGCTTGGGACGAAGGCTTGCGCGGCAGCCTTAGCCTACCGGGTGCGCAGGCCGAGGCGGTCTTTCGCGCTGGCATCGAGCAGGCGCTGGAAGATGCCCTGGCGCTGGACTGCCCACGCATCCACGTCATGAGCGGGCTACAAGCCGTGGACACTGCTGAAGATGCCGCCGCCACTAAAGCCCTGGTGCTAGAGCGCCTGCATTGGGCGAGTACCCAAGCCCAGGCCGCAGGCCGCCAGCTGCTGCTCGAACCCATCAACCAGCGCGACATGCCCGGCTACTACCTGCGCAGCCAGGCGCAAGCCCATGCCTTGGTAGAGGCGGTGGCCAGCCCCCATTTGCAAGTGCAAATGGATTTGTACCACTGCCAAATCAGCGAGGGCGATGTGGCCACCAAGCTGCGCCACTACCTGCCCACCGGGCGCATAGGCCACATCCAAATTGCCAGCGTGCCCCAGCGCCAAGAGCCGGATGACGGCGAGCTGCACTACCCCTACCTGTTCACCCTGCTCGACCAGTTGGGCTACCAGGGCTGGGTGGGCTGTGAATACCGCCCCAGGGGCGATACCTCGGCGGGGCTGGGGTGGTTGCGGGCGCTGCGATAAAGCCAGCGCCGCCTCAAGCTAGCCGCCCCTGCTCTGCGCCATACAGCTCTAGCGCCAAGCGCACCACCGTGGCGGCCTCCTGCCCTACGGCGGCGGTAAATTCCGCCTCAGCCTGGGCAGTGGCGCGGCGGAAGCTCTCGCGCCATTCCAGGCCATTAGCGGTGTAAAGCACCCGCTTGGCACGCCTATCCCAGGGGTCAGGCAGGCGCTGTACCAAGCCCCAGGCTTCGCACTGGTCCACCAAGTCGGCCATGGCTTGCTTGCTCATGCCAGCACGCTCGGCCAGGTCAGTCAGGCGGTCGCCCTCTGGCGCTAAATGGCGGGTGATGTGGATATGTGCCGCGCTTACCTTGTCGCGCTCTGCCAGGTTGGACAGGGCCAGAGGCGCAGCCGCATCCTCCACCATCAAGGCGCGTACCCGCGCATCAAACTGGCGCTGGGCATGACCCAGCAAACGGCCTAAGTGGGTGTGCCGCCAAGCGTCGTCAGCCATCGATAACTCCATAGCAAATCCAACAAAAACTGAATTAGTCAGTTTAACGAATAGTCAACTGAACTGATTAAAAAAATAGGAGTTATTAGCCTACAGTTCACTGCATTGATTCGTTGAACCTGTTTTCCACCGTTTTCCCCTCAAGGAGTTTGTTATGAATGCCACCGCCGTTCGCCCCACCGCCGCTGATGCCAACAGCGAAAAAGCCAAAGCCCTGGCCGCCGCCCTGGCGCAAATTGAAAAGCAATTTGGCAAAGGCACCATCATGAAACTGGGCGAAGGCGAGGCGGTGCAAGACATCCAAGTCGTCTCCACCGGCTCGCTGGGGCTGGACGTGGCTCTGGGCGTAGGCGGCCTGCCCCGTGGCCGCGTGATTGAAATCTACGGCCCTGAGTCCTCCGGCAAAACCACACTGACCCTGCAAGTGATTGCCGAAATGCAAAAACTGGGCGGCACCTGCGCCTTTATTGATGCCGAGCACGCTCTGGACACCCAGTACGCGCAGAAGGTGGGGGTCAACCTCAACGACATCCTGATTAGCCAGCCCGACACTGGCGAGCAGGCGCTAGAAATTGTCGATAGCCTGGTGCGCTCTGGCGCAGTGGATTTAATCGTCATCGACTCGGTCGCCGCCCTGGTGCCCAAGGCCGAAATTGAAGGCGATATGGGCGACAGCCTGCCCGGCTTGCAAGCCCGCCTGATGAGCCAAGCCCTGCGCAAGCTGACCGCCACCATCAAAAAAACCAACTGCACGGTGATTTTCATCAACCAGATTCGCATGAAGATTGGCGTGATGTTTGGCAGCCCTGAAACCACCACTGGCGGTAATGCGCTGAAGTTCTACGCCTCGGTACGCCTGGACATTCGTCGCACCGGTAGCATCAAGAAAGGCGACGAGGTACTGGGCAACGAAACCAAGGTCAAGGTGGTAAAAAACAAGGTATCGCCCCCCTTCAAAGTGGCCGCCTTTGACATCATGTTTGGCGAGGGCATCTCGCGCGAGGGCGAGATTATCGATATGGGCGTGGAAGCCAAGATTCTGGAAAAGTCCGGCGCTTGGTACGCCTACAACGGCGAAAAAATCGGCCAAGGCCGCGACAACGTGCGTGAATTTCTGCGTGAGAACCGCGCCCTGGCGGTAGAAATTGAAAACAAAGTGCGCGAAAGCCTGGGCATTGCCCCCTTGCCTGCAAGCTCCATCCCCGCCGCTGCCCCTGCGCCGGAAGCGCCGACCAAGCCTGCCGCCAAAGCCAAAAAAGGCGAGGTGGATGAAGACGGCGTGATTGCCGAATAAGGCATAGAGGCGCAGACCATGGCCTTTCAAAAACCCAGCCTGACGGCGCGAGCGCTACGCCTGCTCTCCCAGCGCGAGCATTCGCGCCTGGAGCTAGAGCACAAACTCGCCCCGCATGTCGATGCCGAGCAGGGTGATGATTTGGGCGCGGTGCTAGACGGGCTGGAGGCCAAGGGCTTTATCAACCCCGAGCGCGTAGCGCAATCGGTGCTCTACCGCCGCGCCGCCAAGCTGGGGCGGGGGCGGGTGCTGCAAGAGCTGCGCCAAAAAGGTCTGGACGAAGAATTGGTGCAGGCCGCCAGCGAACAACTCAAAGCCAGCGAACACCAACGCGCCTGGGAGGTATGGCAGCGCAAATTCGGCCAGCTAGCCACCACGCCCCAGGAAAAAGCCAAGCAAATGCGCTTTCTGGCCAGCCGGGGCTTTGACGCTGACGTGCTGCGCCGCGTGGTGCAAGGCATCGCCCCAGAAGAGGATTAGTGCTGATGCCCGTGCTCGCCATGCACATGGCGGTGTTCAATTTCCACTGGCAGGGCGGCACGCACTTTGGTCACACTGGCTTCAAACTGCAAGGCTTTGCCCGCTAGGGGGTGGTTGCCATCCAGCAGCACCACCGGCCCTTTAATTTTGAGCACGCGATAGCTTTGTGGCTGGCCTTGGTCATTCGTGCCTTGCAGGTAGCCACCCACCTTCACTCCGGGGGGAAATTCGCTTTTCGGAATGCTGCGTGCCAGGTTTTCATCGCGTGTGCCAAAAGCATCTTCTACGGCCAGCGTTAGGTTGATGCGCTCGCCCACGGCTTTACCCGTCAACGCGGCCTCCACCTTGGGGAAGATGCCTTCATAACCACCATGCAGGTAGGCGGTATGGCCTTTATCTAGCACCGCGCCGGGTTGCCCATTGGCGGCAACTTCCCGCAGGGTGTATTGCAAGGTGACGGCGGTATCTTGGGTAATTTGCATGGCTGCTCTTTCAGGAGGGATAAGAAAAAGCAGCCATTGTCGCTTAGGCGCTAGCCCCTGCCAAAGCTGGTGCGGCTGCCGCTGGTGGCAACTCATCCTCCACCTGACCGGGGCGGCGGGCAAAGCGCCTAGGCTCTGCGCCATGCACGGGGGCTTCCTCCTGCCAAGGCCAGCCACCAAACTGGGTGCGGCGGTAGTCGGCAATGGCTTGGTGGATTTCCTGCTCAGTATTCATCACAAAGGGGCCATAGCGGGCAACTGGCTCTGCAATCGGCTTGCCTTGCAGCAGCAATAGTTGCACGGCGGTGCTGCCGCTGTTGTGCAGCGCCAAGGCTTGGTCGGCTTGCACCTGCATGGCGGCTTGGCCGGGTAACGCTTGGCCTGCCAGGTTCAGCGCATCGCCCTCAAACCAGTACAACATGCGCTGGGTGTCTGCGCCCAGGGCGGCAGGCAGCGTCCAACTTGCACCGGCTTGCAGCTCGATATGCCAGATGGCCACATCACTGCCCGGCTGCGCTGCCCAAGAGGCTGGCGGCGGGGGCAAGGGCTGGGGCGCACCCGCCAGCGTACCGGCCACGATGGTGACGGTGGTGCGCTTGCCCGCTGCGTCCTGGTGGTGCAGGCGGGGAATGGTTTCATCCCAGTACATGGTGAAGTGGGCTGGCTCCATCTTGTGGCTGGCAGGCAGGTTCAGCCAAATCTGAAACAGCAGCAGGGGGTTGGGCGCGTCGCTCTTGAGCAGGGGGAACATCTCGGTGTGCTGCACGCCGCTGCCAGCGGTCATCCACTGCACATCGCCGCCGCCAAAGCGGGCTTTTGCGCCTAGGGAATCGCTATGGTCAAGCAGCCCCTCGCGCACCAGAGTGACGGTTTCAAAGCCACGATGCGGGTGGACGGGAAAGCCCGGCACGCTGCGACCGTGGTACATATTCCAGCCGTCTTTACCGCTGAAGTCATTGCCCAAAGAGCGCCCTTCCAAGCCGCTGGACGGGCCGTAAGCGCCGTTGCTGGCGGGGTAATCGTCCTTGTGGTGGGCGCAGAACAGAAATGGGTCGATGCAAGGCCATTGCGTGCCCAAAGGCAGGCTGCGCAGAATGGGGCTGGGGTGGCTCATGACGGAACTCCTTGAAGCAATATGGATTCAGTATGAGCCTATAGCTGGGGCTTTTCCACCACTTTGCCAGCTGCGGGGCAGCCAACACAGTGTTGCAAAAATGGAATGCTGCCCCTGCTCCAGCAGATAGGAAAGTGCTTAGGCCGCGCCCACATTCAGGCCGCGTTGCACGGCGGGGCGTTGCAGCCAGTTGCCTAGCACGCGCTGTACTTGGGTAAAGCGCTGCAAGTCCAGCAGCGCTTGCGCTTCGTAGTTGGTAATCAGGCAACGCACCCAGGGCAGCACGGCAATGTCGGCAATGCTGTAGTCACTGCCCAGCAGCCAGTCCTTGCCCTCCAACTGCTTATCCAGCACGCCCAGCAGGCGCTGCGCCTCATTCGCGTAGCGTTGCAAGGGGCGTTTATCTTCCCAATCCTTACCGCCGTATTTGTAGAAGAAGCCAACCTGACCAAACATCGGTCCCACGCCGCCCATTTGCCACATCAGCCACTGCATGGTTTGGTAGCGCTGCACGGCATCCATGGCCAGTAGTTGGCCCGATTTTTCTGCCAGATAAACCAGGATAGCGCCCGTCTCAAATAAGCCCAGAGGCTGACCGCCGGGGCCATGGGGGTCAAGAATGGCGGGAATTTTGTTGTTGGGGCACAGCGCCAGAAATTCGGGCTTGAACTGGTCGTTTTGCAAAATATCCACCCGATGGGCCTCATAGGCGATACCCACCTCCTCCAACATGACGGAAACCTTGATGCCATTGGGTGTGGGCATGGTGTAGAGCTGAAGCACGTCGGGACGCTGGGGTGGCCAGACGGTGGTGATAGGGTGGTCAAGTATGGTAGCCATAGCAAAAATCCTTGGGGTTATTGGAACCAGCAGCACAGTGCTGCTGGCAGGATGCTAGGAGCTTACCGCTCCTAGCGCCTACTGCAAAGCACACTCTTTTTATGAGTGCTTATGAAGCCTTGTCTAAACTAGGAATACCCTATGTATTCCTTTTGGTTATAAATATTTAACCAAGATGCCCTTCCTGACCTCCAGCAAACCATAAAAAATGATGTTAAGTCCAAGGAGTGCAGCACTCCCCAATTGACAACAAAATTTTTTATGAAATAGGTTGGTATGGTATCTACTGTGCAAAAGGCGGAAGCAGCAGGCTTCCCAAGCATTGCCTATATCGAACAGGGAAGCGGCGAGGCCATTGTTTTCCTGCATGGTATTGGAGGCAACAAGGCCAACTGGCAGGCGCAGTTGGACTTTTTCTCTAACAAATACCGTGCCATTGCCTGGGATGCACGGGGTTATGGCGATTCTGATGAATATGAAGGCCCTTGCCGATTTGAAGATTTCAGCCAAGACCTGTGCCGCTTTTTACAGCAGCTAAATATCACGAAGGCTCATTTGGTTGGCCTGTCTATGGGTGGACGCATTCTGATGGACTTTGCCGTCCACTACCCTCAATACATCCAGTCCTTGACCTTTGCAGGCTCTTTCCCCAGTTTTGGTAAAGCAT
>CAZMMM010000032.1:0-3676 GCA_964567385.1 uncultured Comamonas sp. | reverse complement strand
AGGACAACTATATGCAGCTCAGGCGCGAACCCTTGCTGCAAGGCAAGCAAGTTATTGATATTGCACCAGACCTAGTCAAACATCTGACAGGCCCGAATGCAAGTGCGGCTGCCAGACAGGCCGTTACCGATAGCATTCGTCTGTTGCGCCCTCATTCTTACTTGAAAACCTTAGAGGCAACGCTTGAATTTGACCGCACCGATGCTTTAGGCCAAATCAAAGCCCCCACTTTGTTGCTGTATGGTGAGCATGACAGCCTGGTTATCCCAGAAGCTGGCAGAGAAGTACATGCCCTGATACCCCATGCCCAATACCATGTTCTGCCTGATACTGGGCATTTGATGAATCTGGAAAACCCTGGCACATTTAATCAAGTGCTAGAAGATTTTATATCCAAACTATAGGTCTGCCATGCTGTATGTTATTCACTGCCTAGATAAAGACGATAGCGCCAGCTTGCGCGACACGAATGCTGCGGCCCATGCAGCTTATATGAAGCAATATCAAAAATATATTATCTGGGGTGGCCCCCTGCTTTCTGAAAACAGAAGCCAAAGACTAGGTATATTGTTGATTGTTCAATTTTTGAGTGAAGCGAAAGTCAGAGACTTTATTAAGCATGAGCCTTACTCCAAGGCAGGATTATTTCAGAAAATAGAAATCCACCCACATCAGGTGATGCTCAACAACAGCCTAACCATTGAAAATACTTGAAAGGATTACTATGTTGGAGCAAATTGAAGGCAAGTGGATTTCTGTTTTCGAACAAACATTCCGTCTTTGCGAAATTCAAAAAGGTAGCGTAGTTGCTGTTATTTCAGAAACCCAGTCACGCCCGGTAAATATTCAACTGACCATGCTGGCCTTACACCAGATTGGTGCCCAGGCCTTTCATATTCAAATGCCTACTCCGGCACTGCCGCATAGCATACCTCTGCGCTCCACAGGCTCTTCCCATGCCATTGCTGGTATACAGCCTGTTATCAATGCCTTGGGTTCTGCTGATTATGTGATTGACTGCACCGTAGAAGGCCTACTGCACAGCCCAGAGCTGCCTCATATTCTAAAGGGTGGTGCGCGTCTTTTTATGATTAGCAATGAGCATCCTGAAGTATTAGAGCGCCTGGCCCCTTCAGCAGATATTTACCCCAGCGTAGAAAAAGCCAAGGCTTTATTTAGGCAGTCAAAGCGTATGCGGGTGGAATCGGCAGCAGGAACCTGCCTAGATATCCATATCGAAGATGCACCCGTACGCGGTGCAGCGGGTTTTGTGAATACCAGCAACCCTGTTGCCTATTGGCCTGGCGGACTATGCCTATGTTTTCCTAAAGCAGGCAGTACCAACGGAAAGGTGGTGCTTGATGCAGGCGATGTCAATCTCACATTCAAGCGCTATATTACCCAGCCAGTTGAGTTGATTTTTGAAAATGACCATATTACAGCCATCAACGGCCAAGGCTTGGATGCTGACTTGCTACGTAGCTATTATTCATCCTGGCAAGACCAGGCAGCCTACGGCATCTCTCATGTAGGCTGGGGCTTAAGCCCTCTGGCCCGCTGGGATGCATTAACCATGTACGACAAGAGCCAAATCAATGGCACTGAGCTGCGCGCCTTTGCAGGCAACTTCTTGTTCTCCACCGGGGCCAATGAATATGCCAACCGTTTTACCGAGGGGCATTTTGACTTTCCAATGCGCAATTGCACAGTGACTTTAGATGACACTGTAGTAGTACGTGATGGAAAACTAACCGACTACTGATTAAAAAAGGCTTTGGCATGCGCATCATACATACACCTATTTTGATTGCCGGTGGTGGCTCCACCGGCCTTAGCTTGGCGGCAGACCTGGGCTGGCGTGGCACCGACTGTATGCTGGTCGAACCGCGTACCACCCCCAACCCCCACCCCAGAGCCAATGCCCTAGGCAATCGCTCTATGGAGTTTTACCGCCGCTGGGGTATTGACAAGCAGTTAATTGGGGCAGGTGTCCCATCCAGCTTTCCTGCGGCCTATTACTGGGTTTCCAAGCTCAATGGCAAGCAAATTCACTCCCTGCATTTACCTGGGCATGATGAAATAGAGGCTATCCCTAACAAGCAGGATATGGATCCTTATGAAGAAATTCACTGGTCACCTTACTTAAAAAACATCATTGGCCAAAACTTAATCGAACAAATTTTAAGAAATTATGTAGACAGCCTGGGCACTGTTCAAAAAGAATATGGCTGGGAATTGCTAGACTTTGAAGAAACCGATAGCCTGGTCAAAGCCATTATTCAAAATACAGAAACCCAGGAGCGGCGCGAGGTTCACTGCCAATACCTCGTAGGCTGTGATGGCGGCAGATCTGTAGTTAGAAAAAAGCTGGCCTATCCTATGCAAGGGCGTAGTGGTTTGGCAAGCTTTATTTCCATCTATTTTCATGCACCTACCCTGATGCAAGAGCATGCTTTTGGCCCAGCTAATATTTATTTTCCTATTCACAAAGACCACCGTGGCTTTCTGCTGAACTGGGATACAGGCACCCATTGGACTTATCACCTCATCCTAGAAGAGGGTGTGGACTGGGAAAGCATTAATCCGCAGCAGGTGATTTATGACCTGCTGGGCAAAAAACTAGACAACTTGCGAGTGATTTCCACCCAACCCTGGATAGCCCATGCCTTGACTGCCAAGCATTACCGCAGTCAATTAGGTCGGGCATTTTTAGCAGGGGATTCAGCCCACCTCTTCACCCCCACAGGTGGTCTGGGCATGAATACCGGAGTGGCCGATGCCATAGATCTATCATGGAAGCTCAGCGCGGCCCTGTCTGGCTGGGGTGGTGAGCAACTACTTGCTAGCTATGAGGTAGAGCGCCACCCTATTGGCGTGCGTAACACTAGCGAGGCAGCAGATAATTTTGACCGGTTATTTAGCGTGATGCAGCATGGCGACGAGCTAGAGCAAGATAACCAAGCTGGGCAAGCACTGCGCTTACAGTTAGAGCAGGAGTTAAAAAACCAAGAAAAACTGTTGAAATCATCCGGAGTGTTGCTGGGCTATCGTTATGAAAACTCTCCTATCTGTATTCCTGATGGCAGCCCAGCCACTTTAGACCATCCGCAAAAATACACCCCTACAGCCCGGCCTGGGCATAGGGCACCCCATATTTGGCTTGACAACCAAGAATCAATTTTGGATAGGCTTGGCCCTTGGTTTAACCTGATTTGTTTTGGAGGAGAGCAAGACACCCAAGACCTAGAGAAAATATTTTCAGAAAAGCATGTGCCATTGAAAATTATTGCTATCGACAGCCCAAAATCTCGTCAGCTATATGGCAATAGAAAGTACGTCATCATAAGACCAGACATGATGGTTGCATGGAGAGGTGACGAGCTTCAAAACCCTTTAGACATTTTTCAAAAAATTACCGGCAATCATTAAACAACCATTAGGAGACATATGATGAAAAAAGCTATTCTGCCCCTCTGCCTCAGCCTGGCATTTATGTCTGCTGCTTCAGCCGAAGTAGTCGTCGGCGTTACCCTCAGCGCCACTGGCCCCGGCTCTTCTATGGGTATTCCTATGGCCAATGCTGTCAAGATACTGCCAAAGAGTATTGGCAGAGAAAGTATTCGCTACATCGTTATTGATGATGCCTCCGACCCAACCACCGGTTCTAAGGCCAGCA
>CAZMMM010000031.1:9761-11530 GCA_964567385.1 uncultured Comamonas sp. | reverse complement strand
ACCACCTTCCTGGGCAATCGCAATGGCTAGACGTGCCTCGGTGACGGTATCCATTGCCGCTGAGACCAAAGGCAGGTTCAGCGTAATGCCGCGTGTGAATTGGGTGGCAAGGGAAACGTCCTTGGGCAGGACTTCAGAATAGGCGGGAACGAGCAGAACGTCGTCGAAAGTCAGTGCTTTTCCTAGCAGGCGCATAACTTGGCTCCAAAAGGGTGATTGTACCTAGCAGTCTTGGTGTTGCCGCAATCATACAAAACGATTCCCATACAGTAGACACAGCTACACTTACGGCATGAACGTCAAAGCTTTATTCCTCACCATCGTATGCGGCCTGACTGCCAGCACTGCTTTTGCTCAGTGGCAGTGGATTGACGAGACAGGGCGCAAAACCTTTAGTGACCGCCCGCCGCCAATGCATATCCCAGAGAAAAACGTTCTCGCACGCCCTGCGGGTGCTGCCTTGCCGCGCATCAACAGCGACCTGCCACGCGCCGATATCGACGAGCCAGAAGCCGCTGAAGCCCAAGCCCCCAACCCTGAAGAGCTTGCCGCCGCTGCTGCGCAAGACAAACAACAGCAAGCCGCCGCTGCGGCAGAGGCCCAAGAAGCCGCCAAGCGCGAAGCTGCTTTACAGCAGCAGCGCAACGCCCAGCGTGCAGACAACTGCCGCCGTGCTCAAGCCTCGCTGCGCACCCTGCAAAGTGATACCGCCTTGGCACAAATCAATGAAAAAGGCGAGCGGGTTGAAATGAGCAACGCCCAGCGCCAGCAAGACATCCGGCGCGCCCAAGAAATCATTACGCGCGACTGCGGGCCTGCTCCAACGGTACAAGAAACACCACAATAAACCCATCCGCCAAAGCAGGCATGCCCACCTGCGTGGCCTAAGCCAAGCCCCAAGGGGCGCCAGCGAGATACTGCGCCCTTTTTTGCGGCTGTCCAAGACAGATCGATAGGTTTGCTCGTCTTTTAATAGCCAGCCTTGCTATTGGGCCTGCGCTTGGCAAACAAGCCCGATGCCCGCGCGCCCTGCTGCTTAAACCGCTGGCGGCGTGCCACCTTGGGGTCCACCGTCAAAGGGCGGTAGCGCTCCACCCTATCGCCGTCTTGCAGGTGCTGCTCCAAACCCGTCACTTTGGCCCACACGCCATATATACCGTCCAGCGGCCACTGCGCAGCCTGCAAAGCATCCTGCAGCTTTGCACCTTCTGGCAGCTGCAAATCAAACGCTTGCACCTTGCCAGGGCTGGGTGAATGCCAAAAACTGATGGTCAACATAGGAGCCTCTCAGCCATACACCTGCTCTGCGCGCTGAATGAAGGCATCCACCATGCTATTGGCAATGCGCTCAAACACCGGGCCCACCAAAGCCGCCAGCGTACGGCTGTCAAAGCCGTAAGCCAGCTCTAGCTGCACCTTGCAGGCGCGCTGGCTGCCATCGCCCACAGGGTGAAAATGCCACACCCCTTCCAAACGGGAAAACGGCCCTTTCACCAAACGCATTTGCAACTGCTGCACACCCTCCATCACGGGATAGCTATTGCGCGTGACAAACGATTTGCGCAAGCCGCCCAAGGCCATGCCTACCTCAGCAGTCATGCCATCGTCTTGCTCCTCCAGCACTGCGCTGTGTGAGCACCAAGGCAAAAACTCGCTATAGCGGGCCACATCACGCACCAAGGCAAACATTTCTTGCGGGCTGTACCAAATCAGCACCGATTTATTCACAGACTTCATTGCTGTGCTACTTCCATCCTTTAATGCACCAA
>CAZMMM010000031.1:0-9661 GCA_964567385.1 uncultured Comamonas sp. | reverse complement strand
GAACTGGAGACGTAAGACTGGAGGCGAATTAAGCCTGCCAGCATCCACGCGCCATCCAAATGCGCCACAATCAATGCCTTTTGGCAAGCTGGCCTTGCCAGCAAAACCTCAGATTGTAAAAAGAGCCCGTTGATAGCGGTGCTCTTGCTGAAAAATCATGGCAAAAAAACCTAAAGCGCCCTCCTCGCGCATTGCGGATAACAAAAAAGCCGCATTCAACTATTTTTTTGAAGAGCGCCACGAAGCAGGTATTGTCCTGCACGGCTGGGAAGTGAAAGCCTTGCGCGCCGGTAAAGCACAGCTTACCGATGGCTATGTGGTGGTTAAAAATGGCGAGCTGTTTTTAATCGGCTGCCAGATTACCCCGCTCAAAACAGCCTCCACCCATGTCAGCCCAGATGCCATACGCACCAAAAAGCTGCTCATGCACAAAGACGAAATCCGTCGCCTCATGGGCAAGGTGGAGCAAAAAGGCTACACCTTGGTACCGCTGAATCTGCACTGGAAAAATGGCTTGGTGAAGTGCGAAATCGCCCTGGCCAAAGGCAAGGCCGAGCATGACAAGCGCCACACCATCCGCGAGCGCGAAGACAAACGCGAGGTGGAGCGCGCCATGAAAAGCCGCAATCGCTAAATAAAGCGTTTTACGCTACGCCTTTGCCTGCGGCGCAAAGGCGATAAACCTGCGGCGCACAAAGTCCCAATCCAGCCACAGCCAAATCAGCAAAGGGCTCAGGGGTGGCACCACCAAGCTGCCAAACTGATAGGCGTAAATCAGCAACTCTAGCTGCAGCTGCTTCAGACCCAATAAGGCCAGATTCAAACCTGTCGCCAGGCACAGCTGCATCAGGCTTTGGGTAACCGTGCTAAAGGCTTGAAAGGGCACGAGCACCAGCGCCCCCACCAAAAGACGCTTGGGCCACCCCGGCGCATGTGCTGCCAAAAACAAGGCCAGCAAAATTGCCAGGCTGTAGCCATAGCGGCTGGGATTGATATCGAGAATAATTTCACTGGGTCGCCACCCCGTCTCTGCACTGCTGATGCGTAACGAAGAATGCACCGTCATCAGCTCTGCCCCCACATCTACCGACTGCACCCAGGCATGCGCCCCCCACTCCAAGGCCCAGGCACTCAACTGCGCTGAAGGCAGGGCCAGCCAGCCGCCCCACTGCGACCACGCCAGGGTAAACAACACAATGCACAGTAAGGCAACGCCCACAAAGGCAAACACACTGCGCAGCGGTACCACTTGCTGAGGTGTAGCAGCAGCAGGTGATGCCGCCACAGATGCAGGCGCAGTCACAGCTGCTGCTGAAGCCAGCGAAGCGCTGCCACGATGCCCGCCCTCTTCACGCACAGGCAAGCCAGCCGCTGCTGAGGAGGAAATATCCGCCACCTTGGGCTGGTCTGTAGAGATGGGCGCTCGGGAGCGCCTCCCCCCCTCAAGCTCGGCCAGCACCTGGGCCACATCATCCACCCCCAGGCTACCCTCTTGCTGTGCGGGCGTTGGATGAGCGGGCTTAGGCTGCTGCACCATGACCAACCTCCAGAGCGTTTGGCTGAGTGGCTGCACCGCCACCGCTGGCATCGCCGCCTCCAGCAGCAGCCATGCGGTTTTGGCTCCAGCGCACCCACAGCAGCCAGAACACCAAAACGTCTAGCATGATGAGGGCTTGCCACAGATACTCATGGGCAAAGTCAAAGACTGGACGGCTCCACTGCCCCAAATAAAACAGGCTAATCACGCGCACCACGTTCAGGCCTTGCACGGCAAAAAATCCCGTTACCAAGCCCACCGCCTTGTAGCGCCACCAGACGGGGAAGGCCATCACTGCGGCAAACAACACGATGTAAGCCTCTAAGCCATTGCAACCGGCCTCAATAGAGACGCCAAAGCCATTTTTGATATTCCACAGCACCTTGCCCTGGGCATGGGTATTGGGGTCAAACCAGGTCACCAGCATGGCAGAAATCTTGGCCAAAGTAGCCGTCCAGGGCAGAACCACATATTGCTGTACCCAGCTGAGCAAATTCAGCCCAAACAAGCCCATTTGCAGGCCTAGAAAAATTACAAAGAAACGCCGCATCCTCATCCCTTTACTACTAGCGATTACACATCGTTCAACCCTGTATTTCAGCGGGCAATGCGGGCTTCAAGCCATTACCAACGCCCCGAGGCTCCACCGCCGCCAAAACTACCACCTCCACCCGAGCTAAAGCCGCCTCCGCCGCCTCCGCCACCTCCGCCACCTCCGCCCCAGTCACCACCGCCACGCCCTGCGCCGTCCGCACTCAACTTAGAGGCAAAGAACCAAGTGTAGGCTGCCGCCGCAGCGCCACCTATGGCGCTCCAGGTGCTGCTATCAAACAGCACCCAAATCAAACCTGCCGCCAAAAACCCCATCAGCAAGCCTGCCAGCCCTCGCCCCAAGGCGCTGCGTAAAACAGGTGCTACCAGCAACACCAGCAGCCCTACGAATAGCAAACTGTCTTCTAGGTCTTCTAGGTCTTCTAGGTCTTCGCTGGGGTTTGTGGGCGTGGCAGGGGGCAAATCCTCCCCAGCCAACACCCGCTCTATCTGGGCAACCACCGCTTGTATGCCCTCTGCCACCGCGCCTGCACGCAAAGCTGGAGCCAGCTGCTCTTGCAAAATGCGCGAGGCCAGCACATCTGGCACAGCCCCCTCCAAGGCGCGCGCCACCTCTAGGCGCATGCTTCTGTCTTTCATGGCTATCACCAGCAACAAGCCATCGCCCACCCCTTGGCGGCCTAGCTTCCAATGGCTGGCAACCCGGTGGGCATAGGCGTTGATGTCTTCCGGTGCTGTGCTGTCCAATAGCACCACCGCCATTTGGCTGCCGTATTGACGCTCCAAGGCGAGCAATTGTTGATTCAGGCTTTCACGCTCGGCGGGGGTCAGGGCAGCGGCTTGGTCTAGCACAGGTGCCGTCAAAGACGGCACGGGCAGCACAGATTGCGCCTGTGCGGCGCTGGCCATGACGGCACACCCCCAAAGCAGCCAACAAACCATCAACCACCAGCGCATGCCGTGCAGCTGGGGCAAGCCCCGCGCTACCAACGATAGGCAAGACGAGCTTGGCATACCGCTACCTCAGCCGCCCCTCAAGGCTGCCCAGGGCGAGAGAAGTCCACCTTGGGTGGTGCACTGATTTGCGCCTCGTTCTCAACGGTAAACCCGGGCTTGGGCGTATAGCTAAACACCTTGGCCGTTAAGTTGCTTGGAAAGCTGCGCGCCAGTACGTTATAGGCTTGCACCGACTCGATATAGCGATTGCGCGCTACGGTGATGCGATTCTCTGTGCCCTCCAAGGTCACGCGCAAATCACGAAAGCCTTGGTTGGCTTGCAGTTCAGGGTAGCGCTCAGAAACCACCATCAGGCGCGACAAGGCGCCCGACAATTCACCCTGAGCCTGCTGAAACTGGGTCAAAGCCTGGGGGTTCTCTAGCAGCTCTGGTGTCAGCTGTATGGAGGTGGCTTTAGCCCTGGCCTCTATCACACGGGTGAGCGTCTCTTGCTCAAAAGCTGCCTCCCCCTGCACCGTGGCCACGATATTGGGCACCAAGTCAGCGCGGCGCTGGTACTGGTTAAGCACCTCGCTCCAGGCTGCTTTTGCCTGCTCATCCAAGCGCTGAAAGTCGTTATACCCACAGCCTGTTAAAGCCAAAGCCAGGCTGACTGAGGCAAATAGTGTTCGCTTCATCATGCTTCTTTCTAGCCAGACTTAGCCAGCATCTTCAACCAACATATCCGCCCAAGCCAAGGCCTGCAAGTGCGCCCAGTTGACTTGGTGGTTGGACAGGTGCAGGGCATCACTGGCGCGGGCAAAGACCTCTTCATCCCCGCTTTCACAGGCCAAGGTCAACTCTAAGAAGGGGGCAAAAACCCCCTCGCGGCGTAGCAGCGCATCTTGTACCGACTGGGGCAAGGAGACAGACTCCATGGCCAAGTCCATAGGGATGCCCAGCATGCTGTCTAGCAAAGAGAACATGCCCACAATAAAGGCGTTATCCACCTCCTCTTTGGGCAAAAGCTCTTGGGCCAGCAGCTCCATCAAGCGCCCACGCACCACAGCGGTCTGCCCAACAGCTGGGGCACCGCCAGTGCGGGAGGTTGTCATCAGCAACGCTGCCCAGCGGAATAGTTTTTTCAGACCCAAAATCATGACCGCATGGCGGAAAGAGGTAATTTCTACCGACAGCCCAAAACCCGCCGAGTTAATAAAACGCAGTAGGTTAAAAGACAGCGTGGGGTCTTTTTTCAGCAAATCTTCAATCTCAGCAGTGCTGCCCTGGTTGCGCACCAAGTTGAGCAGCTGCATGATGACCGCCTGATTGGGCCGCACGGTTTTGGCCTGTACCACATCGGGCTTGGCAAACCAGAAGCCCTGGAACAAGGACACGCCTAAGGCGCGAATGGCCTCAAACTGACCTTGGTCTTCCACCTTTTCAGCCACCACTTTGGCGGTAGTATGGGTTTTAGCGAACTTCACCAAAGGCTCTAGATTGGCCTCGGGAATGACCAGCATATCCAGCTTGATAAAGTTGGCAAAAGGCAGCCAGCTCAGGTAGTTGCGGCGCAGCACACCTTGGTCAAAAGCCAGGCGAAAGCCACGATCCTTCAGAATCTGGAACACTGCGCAGCGCGCCTCAATGTCCTCAGCGGTGGCACCTTCTGGGAGGATAGGAATTTCCAGCACCACTTTTTCCGGGTGAATCAGCTCTAGGTGGCCGCCTGCCAAACTGTCATGGGTGCAGTTGATAAACACCAGCTTTTTGCCCACCAAGGCTTCAGAGCCGGTATAGGACAAGGCATTGAACAGCAACGCTGCATCGCTAGCCGCCGTATGGTTCTGCACACTGCGGTCAAACAGCTCGTAGCCAAAGACATCACGCCGCTCATCCAAAATAGCTTGACGACCAATAAAAGTGGCTGGGTCTTGATCGGCAGCGCCTGCACTTGCAGTAACGGCAGTGGCAAAAGAGGAATTCGGCATATTCATAGCAAATATCGTAGGACTGAAGCAGCAGCCAAAGCTGCTTGTTTTGTAAAAAATTGAGTCAGTGAGGTGAACAGGTACGTATTAACAATGCACTAGGAGCCATGGCTGCTTTCCACCTGATCACTCCAAGCCAGTGCACGCAAATGCGCCCAGTTGATTTGCTGGCTCGTGAGCTGCAGTTTCTCTGCTGACTGGTCAAACGCAAACTCGTCGCTATCTTCACAGGCCTTGGCCAGCTTAAGCAACTCGCCCAAAACACCCTCGTGCTGCACCAGGGCTTGGCGCACCTCCTCTGGGGCATGAATCAAGTCCAGCGCGTGGCTCATGTGCATACCCAGCATCACATCCAGCGTAGAAAAAATACCCACTACAAAGGCCAAGCTGGCCTCTTCAGCGCTCAAAAACTCTTCTGCCAGCAGCTCCATCAAGCGGCCACGCACCACCGCAGCCTGCCCATGCACCGGCGTGGTGTTAATGTTTTTGGTGGCGGCCAGCAGCAAAGCGGCCCAGCGAAACAGCTTTTTCAAGCCCATGAGCATCACCGCCTGCTTGAAGGAGGTAATTTCACGCTGCAATCCAAAGCTGGCAGAGTTAATCAAGCGCAGCAGGTTAAAAGCCAGGCCCGCGTCTTTCTTGAGCACCTCTTCCAAGTCATCTGTGCTGGCCTGGGAGCGCAGCAGCGCCATCAGCTGCAGCAGGCTGCTTTGGCGTGGCGAGAGCAGCTTGGCCTCAAACACCGTGGGGCGCTCAAACCAAAAGCCCTGGAACAGGGTCACACCCAAGCGCGACAAGGTCTCAAACTGCTCGGCTACCTCCACCTTGGTGGCAATCAATTGGGCGCGGCTATGCTTCTGCGTGTATTGCACCAGCATCCGCCACTCTTCGCGGGGCAGGGTCGTTAAATCCAGCTTCACAAAGTCAGCAATTTCCAGCCAATCGGCATAGACCGAGTCCAGCACAAAATGCTCGAACGACAGCCTGAACCCGCGCTCGCGCAGGCTTTGCAGCAAGGGGGCGCGCAATTTGGCTTCAGCTACAGCGCTATGGCCAAGCGGCTGAATTTCCAACACGATTTTTTCTGGGTTAAGCAAGTCTAGGTGCCCACCCGCCAAGCTCTCGTGGGTGCAGTTCACGAACAGCAGTTTTTCGGTGAAAAACTCCTCCTCCCCTGCGTGGGACAGGGCGGTAAACAATAGCAATACATCCGAGGCTGCAGTGTGCTCATTGCTAGTGCGTGAGCGATTAAACAGCTCATAACCTATGGCCGCTTTGCTGTTATCCACAATCGCCTGTCGGGCAATCAAAGCGGGCTCTACCTTAGAAGGCTGAGAATCCGTGGCAGAGGGGGCAATAGAAGCTGCGGTCATGGTAAAAAATAAAAAACGTCAAAGCCTAGCGCTGCATAAAGCGGCCAAGCACTAGGCTGTACGGTTGGTAAGAGGGTATTGTCCCATCTCTAGCCACTGCAACTCTGCAAGGCTAAAACCAGCCGCCTGGCGGGCTGGGTGATTAAGCGGCGGCTTGGGCCAAGGCGCTTGGTACTGCGCATACAACTGGGCGTAATACACCTCGGGCACATGGCCTTGCTGCTGGCACAGCCAGCGATACCAGTGGTTGCCGATGGCGACATGCCCCACCTCTTCCTGCAAGATGGTGTCCAGAATGCGGGCAGCGGCCAGCGCGTCGGGCGTGGCTATCTGGTGCAGCTTGGCCTGGATTTGCGGCGTAGCGTCCAGCCCCCGCGCTTCCATGGTGCGTGGCACTAGCGCCATGCGGGCGGTGATGTCGTGCGCGGTTTTCTCGCACATCGCCCACAGCCCTTGGTGGGCGGGAAAGTCGCCATACGCCCAGCCCTGCGCTTGCAGCCACTGGGCAATCATCAGGAAGTGCTTGCCTTCCTCACCCGCCACTTGCAGCCAGTCCAGGTAATAGGCGGGCGGCATGGCCGGGTAGCGCCAGATGGCATCCAAAGCCAGATTGATGGCGTTGAACTCAATATGGGCAATGGCGTGCATCAGCACCGCCCGCCCCTGCAAAGTAGCGGGCGAGCGCCGCGCCACCTGGGTATGGTGGCGCAGCTCTGGGCGCGGGGGCAGGCCGGGCAAAGCGGCATCGGGCGGCGGCTGCACTAGCGCTTGGGGTTTGATGCGATAGGCATGGGCATTCGCCCACATGTGCTGCGCCGCCTGGGCTTTGGCGTGGGGGTCGGACAGTTGCAAAACCTCTAGGGCACGTTCTCTGAGTAGCATCCCTACAATTCTAAGTTTCTTGAGGAGGCAGCCAGCATGGCCATTTACGCATTGGACGAACAGCAACCCCATATTCATGCCAGCGCCTGGGTGGCCGATAGCGCCCAAGCCATTGGCCAGGTGCGCCTGGATGCCCAGGCCAGCCTGTGGTTTGGCGTGGTAGCGCGTGGCGACAGTGCCTTGCTGCACATTGGCGCGGGCAGCAACATCCAGGACAACAGCGTGCTACACGCCGACCCCGGCTTTCCTTTGGTGATTGGCCGCAACGTGACCGTCGGCCACCAGGCCATGCTGCATGGCTGCACGGTGGGCGATGGCTCTTTGATTGGCATTGGCGCAGTCGTGCTCAACGGTGCAAAAATCGGCAAAAACTGCCTGGTGGGAGCAGGCGCTTTAGTCACTGAGGGCAAAGAATTTCCCGATGGCAGCATGATTTTGGGCAGCCCTGCCAAAGCCGTTCGCCCACTCACGCCCGAGCAAATCGAAGGCTTGGCACGCAGCGCCGCCCATTACCAGGCCAACGCCCAGCGCTTTCGTGCAGGCTTGCGCCGCCTGGATAGCCCTGAGTGATACCCTTGCCCTCTAAACATACAAAGCAACCTACAAAGGCTTTTTACAGTGTCTGAACTGCATAAATTTCTATTCGATGGCCTGCCCGTGCGCGGCATGTTGGTGCGCCTGACCGATGCCTGGCAAGACATTCTGCGCCGCCGCGCCGCCAATACCGACACCGGCGCTTACCCCGCACCAGTCCGCGCCCTGTTGGGCGAGATGACAGCCGCCGCCGTGCTGATGCAATCCAACATCAAATTCAACGGCGCACTGGTGTTTCAGATTTTTGGTGACGGCCCCGTCAAAGTGGCCGTGGCCGAGGTGCAATCCAACCTGGCCTTACGCGCCACCGCCAGCATTACCGGTAGCGTGGCCGATGGCAGCAGCCTGGCAGATATGGTCAACGCCCAAGGCCAAGGGCGCTGCGCTATCACCCTGGACCCGCAAGACCGCCTGCCCGGCCAGCAGCCCTACCAAGGCGTTGTGCCCCTGAGCAATGCCCAGGGCGAGAGCCTGCCTGACCTGGCCGCCGTGCTAGAGCAATACATGCGCCAATCCGAACAGCTAGATACCGTGCTGGTACTGGCCGCCAATGACGAAGTAGCCGCCGGGCTGCTGATACAGCGCATCCCCCTCAAAGGGCAGGACAACCTGGCCGGAGCCACCGAAAGCGCCTGGGATGAGGCCGACCGCCTGGATGCCAATGAAGACTACCAACGCATCGCCACCCTGGCCGCCAGCCTCAAGCGCGACGAGCTGCTGACGTTGGATGTCGATACCATCTTGCGCCGCCTGTTCTGGGAAGAAAAACTGCTGCGCTTTACCCCGCAAGAGGGCGACAACGGCCCGCACTTTGCCTGCTCTTGCAGCCGCGAGCGCGTGCAAGCCATGCTGCGCAGCCTGGGGCAGGAAGAAGTCGATAGCGTGGTGGCCGAGCAAGGCCGCGTTGAAGTGGGCTGCGACTACTGCGGCCAGCAATACCGCTTTGACCCGATTGATGTGGCGCAGTTGTTTACCGATAGCCACCTGTCTGCACCGGGGACTATGCAATAAGCGACAAGCCCACTCGCCCTTGTACGCCACATAAAAAAGCGCTGCACCCTTGAACCAGGGGCAGCGCTTTTTGCTTATTGCGTTTGGATGGCTCTTACGCCGAATCAGGGCACGATGTGGACATAAACCTCCCCGGGCTTGACCATACCCAGCTCGCTACGCGCCTTCTCCTCCACAATTTCCTGGCCGTGGCGCAGATTCTCTATTTCAGAGGCCAAGCGATTCACTTCCTGCTGGGCTTTCTGGTTATCGGCCTGCTGCTGGGTAATCGCTGCTTGCAGCTCGCGCACCTTATCCACACTACCCATCCCCCACCATAGTTGCAGGTGGGTAGCTGCCAGCAGAGCTAGCAGCACCAAGGTGACGATACGGGCAGTCACAGCAGGCTGAACCTATTAGCGGTTAGTTGATTAGCGCAGGTTGTAAAACGCGGCGCGGCCAGGGTATTCGGCTACGTCACCCAGGTCTTCCTCGATGCGCAGCAGTTGGTTGTATTTGGCGATACGGTCGCTGCGGCTCATGGAGCCGGTTTTGATTTGGCCAGCGTTCAAACCCACGGCAATGTCGGCAATGGTGGAGTCTTCCGTCTCGCCCGAGCGGTGGCTAATCACGGCGGTGTAACCGGCGCGTTTGGCCATTTCAATGGCGGCGAAGGTTTCGGTCAACGTACCAATCTGGTTGATTTTGATGAGGATGGAGTTGGCAATGCGCTTGTCAATGCCTTCTTTCAAAATCTTGGTGTTGGTCACGAACAAATCATCGCCCACCAGTTGCACCTTCTCGCC
>CAZMMM010000030.1:0-11644 GCA_964567385.1 uncultured Comamonas sp. | reverse complement strand
GGCTATGGCTGGCCTTGAGCGCCGGCCTTTTGCTATTGGGCGCTTGGCTGGTGGTGCGCTTGGTGTACCAGCCCTTGCAGCAGTTGCGCCAAGCCATGCAGCGCATGCGCGATGGTGATTTTGGCAGCGGCCACCTGCCCGAAACTGAGGGCAGCCCCCAGGTGCGTGATGTCAACCGTGGCTTTAACCGTATTGCCCGCCGCTTGGCACGCCTGGAAGAAGAGCGTGCGGTGATGCTGGCAGGTATCTCGCATGACTTGCGCACGCCCTTGGCGCGCTTACGCCTAGAGGCAGAAATCAGCGTATCTGATGATGTGGCGCGTCAGCATATGGTGGCCGATATCGTGCAGCTGGATGCCACGATTGATAAGTTTCTGGACTACGCCCGCCCTGACCATGTGCGGCTTTCTGCGGTGAATTTGCGGCAAGTGGTGGCCCAGTGTGTGTATGCCGTGCCCCAGCGCGATGAGCTGCAAATTGCCCTGAATATGCAGGCCGACCTGCTGATTCTGGCTGATGAGGTGGAGCTGGTGCGCATCATCTCCAACCTGATTGAGAACGCACGCCGCTATGGCAAGACACCGCAGTCGGAGATTTGTTTTTTGACCGTGCATGCCGAGCCAGAAGGCTCCGACCTGATTTGCCTGCGCATGCGTGACCAGGGTTTTGGGGTGCCCGCAGAGCAGCTAGAGCGCCTGACAGAGCCATTCTTTCGCAGTGATCGGGCGCGCACTGCAGCAGCTGGGGCGGGCTTGGGGCTGTCTATTGTGCAAAAAACAGTGCGCCGCATGGGTGGCTCCTTCACCCTGCGCAATGCCCACGGCGGCGGCTTGGAAGCCGAGGTTTGCCTGCGACGCGCCCCTGAGCAAACCCCAGAGGCTGAGCAGCGCCTGCAACGCCCCCAAACCCAGCGCGCTGCAGAGGCCTAACCGCACGATTTACAAAACCACCAAACCCAGCGGATAGGGGCTGGCAGCGGGCTGCTGGCGCACGATGTCTTGCAGGGCGCTGGCTAGCATTTCTTCCAGCACGGGGTGGTAATAGGGCAGTTGCAGCGCTTGGGCCGCAGTCTCTTGGCGGGCAATGCTGGCAGCTAGCAGGTGTGCTAAATGCTCCCCGCCCTTGGCCAGCATGCTTGCACCCAGTAGGCGACCAGTTTGGGCATCGGCATAAATGCGCAGTACGCTGCTATTGCTGTTGATGATGCGGGCGCGACCATTGCCCTGACCAAGTGCTTGGCCCACCAGAATTTGTGCTTGATTGAGCTGATCCCAACGCTGGCCCACGCTGACAATATCAGGGTCGGTAAAGGCAATGCCCAGCGGCACTTTGGCGGCAAAACGTACAGGGGCCTGCTCGGTCAGGCGGGCGGCGTTAAAGCCTGCTGCTGCGCCCTGGTCGGCTGCTTCGTGCATTAAAGGGCGCAGAGCATTGGCATCACCAGCCACAAAAATGGGGCTGTTGGCCACCTGCATGGTGCTGGGGTCAATGGCGGGCATGCCACGCTCGTTCAGCGTCAGGCCAGTAGCTTCCAGGTTCAATTGGTCCAGGTTGGGGCGGCGGCCCAGGGCGGCCAGCAGCATGTCCACCTCAGCCTCATGCTGGCCAGCACGCATGCGCAGGGCTTGGCCGTTGGCTGTGGCCTCTACCGTGGTGGCTTCGCCCAGCCACAGGGGTAGCTCTTGGCCCAGGTGCTCAGTAGCGGCTTGGGCGACTACGGGGTCGCTAATGCCAGCAACTTGCGGGGCCAAGTCAGCGCCCACTACCTCAATGCCCATACGTGCCAAGGCCAGCCCCATTTCCAGGCCAATTGCACCCAGCCCCAAAATGCCCACGCGCTGGGGCAGGGTGGTTTGCTCGAACAGCTCGTCGGTAGTTAGTACACGCCCACTGCTTTTGGCTAGCGTTTGCAACCAAGCGGGCATCACTGGGCGCGAGCCTACGGCCAAAATCACCGCTTTGGCTTGCACCTGTATCGTGCCGCTGGGGGTTTGCACTTCAAGCAACTGGGGGCTGAGGAAGCGGGCGCTGCCTTCCAGCAGTTTGTCGCCCGCTGCTTTGCGGGCCTGGTTGGCTGCGCCGCCAGCGAATTGGTCGCGCAGCTGGCGCACATGGGCCCAGGCGCTGTCGTGGTGGATGCGCAGCTGCTCCGTCCCGCTCACCCCCAGCTGCTGCATTGGCTGGCGGGCCTGCCAGGTGGCAGCGGCGTGTAGTGCCACCTTGGATGGCATGCAGCCCACGCGAGCGCAGGTGGTGCCTAGGGGGCCACGGTCAATCAAGACAAAATCTTTACCAGCGCGGCGTACTTCGCGCAGGGCGTACAGGCCGGCGGTGCCAGCGCCAATGATGGCGACATCGGTACTCACAATCGTGCTCATAACAAGCGGCTCCTTCTTTTGAGTGTTGATAACAAAGTAGATATTTGCATTATTAACTATTCAGTTGAATAGTTGAATTTTTAAATACACATGGGGCACAGGGCAAGCAAAGCGGCATGACCCGCAAGGGGGCGGCTCATGCACAATCAGCCCCCTATGTCTAAGCGTGTCATTCCCTTGCTTGATTTGCGCCAGATGCAGCGCCAGCCCAGCATTCCCAGTACTGCAGCGCCTGCCAGTGGCCGCCTGCTGGACAGGCAACAAAGACCTTTGCGCGACCTGCGCATCAGCGTCACCGACCGCTGCAACTTTCGCTGTAGCTATTGCATGCCCAAAGAGGTATTCGATAAAAACTACCGCTACCTGCCGCATAGCGCCATGCTCAGTTTTGAGGAAATCGTGCGCCTGGCGGGTCTGTTTGTGGCGCATGGAGTGGGCAAGATTCGCCTGACTGGGGGCGAGCCGCTGCTGCGTAAAAACATTGAGCAATTGATTGCCCAACTGCACCAATTACGCCAGCCCAATGGCCAGCCGCTGGACATTACCCTGACCACCAATGGCTCCTTGCTAGCACGCAAGGCCAAGGCGCTGCGCCAAGCGGGGCTATCGCGCCTGACGGTGAGCCTCGATAGCTTGGACGATGCCATTTTCCGCCGCATGAATGATGTGGATTTTTCCGTGGCGCAGGTGCTGGCTGGGCTGGACGCGGCGCAAGCAGCGGGGTTTGCTGACATCAAGGTCAATATGGTGGTCAAGCGCAGCACCAATGTGGCGGACATCGTCCCCATGGCGCGCCACTTTCGCGGCAGTGGCATGACGTTGCGCTTTATCGAATACATGGATGTGGGCGCAACCAATGGCTGGCGCATGGATGAGGTACTGCCCTCCGCCGAGGTGCTGCGCCTGATTGCTGAGGCGTTTCCCCTCGTGCCGCTGGGGCCTAGCGCCCCCGGCGAAACCGCCCAGCGCTGGGGCTATGCCGATGCGCAAGGCCGCTATGACCCGCAGCTGGGCGAGGTCGGCGTGATTAGCAGCGTGACCCAGGCTTTTTGCAGCACCTGCAATCGCGCTAGGCTTTCGACCGAGGGGCAGCTCTACCTGTGTCTGTTTGCCCACCAAGGCTGGGATTTGCGCCGCCTGCTGCGCAGCGGCAGCAGTGATGCGCAGATGAGCGCCGCCATTGCCGGCATCTGGGGGCAGCGCCAAGACCGTTACTCAGAACTCCGCGCCGAGCAGATGGCGCAGGGCGGCAGCGGGGAGGCCGCCAGCGATAGCGCAACACCGCCAGGGCGCAGGCGCATTGAGATGAGCTATATCGGTGGCTAGAGCGCCAGCACGCTTTGACCGCTTACTCTTTTCACCCCAATATCTGCTCCACCCCACGGTTGGCCAGTGCATCGGCGCATTCATTGCCGGGGTCGCCCGCGTGGCCTTTGACCCAGCGCCAATCAATCTGGTGGCCGCTGTGGGCGACCAAATCGTCCAGGGTTTGCCACAGGTCGGCATTTTTTACGGGTTGTTTTGAGGCGGTGCGCCAGCCTTTGGCCTTCCAGCTGCGAATCCATTCGGTGATGCCTTTGCGCACATATTGGCTGTCTAAATAGAGGGTGATAGCGCAAGGGCGCTTCAAGGCTTGCAGCGCTTGGATGACGGCCATCAACTCCATGCGGTTGTTGGTCGTGTCGGCCTGACCACCAAACAGCTCCTTGCGGTGCTGGCCTGCCATCAGCAGAACGCCCCAGCCGCCGGGGCCGGGATTGCCTTTGCAAGCACCGTCGGTATAAATCGTCACAGGGCTGAGGGGGGAGGACATGAAGCGGCTTTCTAGGATGATTCGGTTGCAGAAGAATGTGGGGTGCTTTGGCGGGGATGGTAACTGCTGCTAGCTGCTGCTACCCCTGCGGCCTGGCGCGGCCAAGCACGGCCAGGGGCATGGGCAGGCAGCAGCATGCTACCGTGGACTTTTTTGACGGCCAGCACGCAGTATGCCGCACCCAGCACCGGCCACAGGCGCTGGCCCAGGCCATCCATCCAGCGCCAGCGGGCTAGCCATTCGGGGCTGTTGAGGGCAGGGGCGTAGCAGCCAAAATCAGTGGCTACCACCTCTAGCGCCAGCAGGGCCAGCCAATCACGCAGGCGGCGGTAGCTCAGGCCTTGTGCAGCGCTCAGGGGGGCGTGCTGGGGGCGCTCCAGGGCGTGTTGCATACCCCAAAGGCTAAAGGGGTTCAGGCCAAAAATCAGCACCCGCCCCTCAGGCACCAGCACCCGTGCTACCTCGCGCAGGGCGGCGTGGGGCTCTTGGCAATGCTCCAGGGTGTGGGGCAGGATGAGTAAATCTACGCTTGCTTCGGCAAAGGGTAGGGCCTCGGGGTAGCAATGCAGGGCAGTTTGGGGGGCTGGGGCGCAGCTGTTGGCGGGAATATCGCCCGGGGTATGGGCTAGCCAGCGCTGTGCCATGCGGTTGCAGCGCAAACCGTCTAAGGCGGGCTGGCCCAGTTGCAGGGCGTAGTAACCAAAAATATCAGCCACGGCCTCATCACAGCGTGCTTGCTGCCATTGCAATAAATAGGGGTACCAAGCGCTGGAGGGGCCGGTGGGGCTGTTACCCTTTGGGGTTTGCGTTGCTGTGGAGGTGCTCATGCCTGTGACTATGCTTGAAGTCTTGCCAATATCGGCGTTTTCTGACAACTACATCTGGCTGCTACGCCAAGGCCAGCAGGCGGTGGTCGTAGACCCGGGCGACGCTGCTCCGGTACTGGCCGCCCTGCAGGACGAGGCTTTGCAGTTGCAGGCCATTGTATTGACCCACCACCACGGCGACCACACAGGCGGCGTGCAGGCCCTGCGTGAGGCCACGGGCTGCGCCGTCTATGGCCCCACCACAGAAAAGTTGCCCGAGCCGGTGCAGCGCGTCAGTGCCAGCCAGACTGTGGGTGGGGTTGAGCTATTGGGCCAGATATGGCAGGTGCTGGATGTGCCGGGGCATACCGCAGGCCATATTGCTTGGTATCTGCCCGAGGGCGTAAAAACGGCAAACGGGGCACAAGCGCCCGCGCTGTTCTGTGGCGATACCTTGTTCTCAGGCGGTTGTGGGCGCTTGTTTGAAGGAACTGCCGAGCAGATGCACCACTCGCTGCAACAAATGGCCGCCCTGCCAGCACAAACCCTGGTGTTTTGCGCCCATGAATACACCTTGAGCAATTTGCGCTTTGCACTAGCAGTAGAGCCTGATAATGCTGCCCTGCAACAATACGAAGCCTGGTGTCTGGCGCAGCGCGAGAAAGACTTACCCACCCTGCCCAGCACGATAGGGCAGGAGCTGGCGATTAACCCTTTCTTGCGCTGTGAGCAAGCGGCTGTGATTCATGCGGCCCAGCAGTTTGAACCGGCTTTGCGCACCGCTACCTCTTCTCTCACCCCTGCCCAGGTGCTGGCTGCACTGCGGGCCTGGAAAAACGTTTTCGCATGACTGTTCTACGTCTTCTTCTGGCTGGCAGCCTCTTGGGCCTGGCGGGCTGCTCCAGCATTGTGCCCACCTCCAAACAATCGACAGATACCACTGTGCAGGAGGCGCACCATGCGGCTGACCCCATCCCCTACGGTATGGACTTGTACCTGGGCGGGCGCGCCCTGTCATCCTTGGCGATAGAGCGTCCGCACGACAGTAGCGTGGCATCGCTGGAGCCACCAGCAGACCTGTGGGACCGTATCCGTAAAGGCTTTGCCATTACCGACCTGGATACTGGCAATGTGACCCAGCAGGAGCAGTGGTACAGCTCGCGCCCGGACTACATCCTGCGCATGACAGAGCGTTCCAAGCGCTACCTTTTCCATATTGTGGAAGAGCTGGAAAAGCGCAATATGCCCACCGAGTTGGCACTGCTGCCCTATATCGAAAGTGCTTTTAACCCCCAGGCCGTCTCTAGCGCCAAGGCGGCGGGCATGTGGCAATTTATGCCCGCTACGGGAACCTACTTCGACCTCAAGCAAAACATGCTGCGCGATGACCGGCGTGATGTGCTGGCCTCTACCCGTGCCGCTTTGGATTACCTGGAAAAATTGCATCGCATGTTTGGCGACTGGCATCTGGCACTGGCTGCCTACAACTGGGGCGAAGGCAGCGTCAGCCGCGCCATCAAGCGCAATGAAAGCCAGGGCTTGGGCACCAGCTATACCGAGCTGAAAATGCCTGCCGAAACCCAGATGTATGTGCCCAAGTTGCAAGCGGTGAAGAACATCATTGCCAACCCGGCAGCCTATGACACTGAGCTGCCAACGATTGAAAATCACCCCTTCTTTCAAGTGGTGAATATCCAGCAAGACATGGATGCCGAGTTGGTCGCCAACCTGGCCGACGTGCCGATGAGTGACTTTCGCGCACTCAACCCCTCTTTGAAAAAGCCGGTGATTTTTGCCGCCGCTACGCCACAGGTGCTGCTGCCTTGGGATAACGCCCAAGTGTTTCAGCGCAATCTGCGTGAACTAGGGCGGGGCAAGCTGGCCAGCTGGACGGTGTGGACCACCCCCAAAACCATGAGCGTGGCCGATGCTGCTAAACAAGTGGGCATGACGGAAGCGGCCCTACGGGATGCCAACAACATCCCGCCGCGTATGCTGATTAAGGCGGGTTCTGCCCTGATGGTGCCACGCACCCAGGGGCATTTAGGCGACGTGGCCGCCCATGTGGCCGATAGTGCCAACTTGAGCCTGGCCCCAGAGCGCCCGCCTATGCGCAGCATTCGCGTGCAGCGTGGCCAGACCATGCTAGGGTTGGCCAAAGCCCATGGGGTCACGGTGGGGCAATTGGCCAGCTGGAACCGTATCTCGCCCAAGGCCGGTTTGCGCGTGGGGCAAGTCTTGCAGCTGCAAGCCGGTGGCGCTGCAGCCCCCAGAGGGCGGGTAGCCACCAGCGCCAGCAATAAGCGCACCGCAGTAGCTGCAACTAGTAAAGCAGGGCGCAGCACCAAAAGCAGCAAGGCCGCTGCCCCCGCCCGCAAAGCCGCGCCAGCACCCGCGAAGAAGCGCAAGCGCTAGAAATCAGCCCAGTTTGGCCTGCAAGGCTGCCAGCACCGTGGGCGAGACCAGTTGGCTCACATCACCGCCCAAGCTGGCAATTTCGCGCACCAAGGTGCTGCTGATGCACTGCAACTGCGGCGCGGGGGTGAGAAATGCAGTATCCACCTGGGGGCGCAGGTGGCGGTTCATGCTGGCCAGTTGCAGCTCGTAATCAAAGTCTGTGCCTGAGCGTAGGCCGCGCACCATCACCTGTGCGCCTTGCGCCAGGGCAAACTCAGTCACCAAACCTTCAAACGGCTCTACGCGCACATTGGGCATATCGGCCAGGGCGGTGCGTGCCATGTTCAGGCGCTCTTCCAAACTGAACATGGTTTTTTTGTGATGGGCAATAGCCACGGCCACCACCACCTGCCCAAACAGGGCGCAGGCGCGGCGCAGCATGTCTTCATGCCCCAGGGTGATGGGGTCAAAGGTGCCGGGGAAAACGGCGCAGATGGGGGTGGTGGCGGTGGTGCTCATGGTGTGGCTCATTCCGATTCCAATGTTTGCAGTAAATGGGCGTGGACAGCGCCTGCCTTGAGGTAGCGCTTGCGCCTCAGCCCCAGGGCGGAGAGCTGGGCATCATCCCAGGCTTTGGGGGCTTCCAGGTAAATCAGGCCATCGTCTGCCAGCACCTCGGCAGCGGCTTGCAGGGCGCTGCTAAATAGGCTGGGGCTGGCTTCAAAAGGCGGGTCAAGCAGCACCAAGTCCCAATGGGCGGGGGCGCTGTGGCGTAGGGCGGCAATGCCGTCACCACGCTGCACTTGCACATGGCCGCTACAGGGGGCTTGGGCTTGCAGTTGGGCGAGGATGCGCTCCAGTTGCAGGCACAGGCCAGCGTCTTGCTCTACCAAGCGCACCTGCGCCGCGCCGCGTGAGGCGGCCTCAAAGCCCAAAGCGCCCGTTCCGGCAAAAGCATCTAGGCAGCGCCAGCCGCCCAGTTGCTGCCCCAGCCAGTTGAACAGGGTTTCACGCACACGGTCGGGGGTGGGGCGCAAGCCCGGACGCTGCGCGACGGTGAGTTTGCTACGCCGCCATTGCCCGGCGATGATGCGCACCTCGCCCGCGCTGGCGGTTTTGCTACTGGTTTTACGCCCGGTACTGGCCGTGTTTTTTTTGGCGGCCTTGGCGGCGGCAATGTCGGCCAGTTGGCGGTCTTGCTGGTGTTTGAAGCGGGCTTCTAAGGCCAGCGCCTCTTCAAGGGTACGAACGCGGTTGCGGCTCATGGGGTGGGATCCTGGGTGGGGGGGATTTTGGGCATAGGCGGTTTTCAGACTTATAAGCGAAGGCTTAAAAGTTGTTTGTGAATAGGTGTTTGATGTCTATTATTTCCAGACTAGCGCCAAAGTTGAAATACGCCGAGATGCAGTGTCGATTTGAGTAATTTTTTGAATTTTTTCACGACCCACCCCGCATTTTTTGCTCAATAGAGCGAAGTGTATTTTGTATTTCTCGCTCTCGTAATTCCGGATCAATGGATTGAATATACTCAATAGCAGAAAAATCGTCGCCACGCTTTCTGTTTTGTGGTGGCTCAAGCGCTTCAATGAGTAGTGCCTCAAGTGTGGCGATAATGGTTGAAAGAGAGTTGTTGAATGGTGTTTCTTGCAAGCCACCATCGTCGGTTGCTTCTAGTAAACCAAACCAAGAAAAACGATTCCATCGGCTGCCTAAGCGATCGGCGGTATGTTCATAAAGACGTTTACCCAGCGGGCGGTCAACAGACCTACCAACATAAACCACGGTGTGATGATCGTAGAGAATATAGATTCCTTTTTGCTTTCCGAAGTTGATTGACTTGGACGCGGCCTGTTGCTTTCCGTAGAGCTTGGGATCATTGCGCCAGACAACAAGATCTCTTTGCCAATACATGCCGAAAGAGCGAATTATTGAATCTGATACCTCAACATCGGTATCATGAATTGTTTCTAGCCTTTCCTTCGGCTCTAATCTTGGAGTAGATAATAAAGGAGATGAGTTGCTCAGGGAAAAAATACCTTTGCCAACACGGATGAATGGCGACTTGTTGCCATCGTGCTTAATGGATGAGGCAAGCTGAGCGTTAACTGTTGCAGCAGGTGTGGCTCCATCAGTTGTGTAATAGCCGCGAGAAAGAATCTGCTCAGAGATTTCTGTGTAGTGCAAAGGTGAGCTGGACTCCCTCAATACTCGCTTGATTGCGTCTTTCCAAGACTTTTCCATAAGACATCCAAAAAATCCAAATGAAGTTATTGGACGATAACACCTGCAAGCACTATCGTCAGCTAACCGTGCTCTGTTCCCAAAAGATGCTTGGTGTGTAGCCAGTCTCTGAGTGCATCGTTCATACGGGTCTGCCAGCCTGGGCCTTCTGCGCCAAAGGCGGCCAGTATGTCGGGGTCGAGGTGCAGCTTCACTGGCTCTTTGGTGACTTCGGCTTTAGGGCGGCCACGACGTACCAATTTCGTACCGATGAATTCATCCGCCTCGGTAAAAAAAGCATCGCTTAGTTCTGGCGCGTCGTCTGGGTCAGTCCAAGGTGTGGGCGTAGCGGGCTTGTTCTCGATCATTTGCTTTCCTCATGCCCCACTTGCCCACCCAGTACCAGACTAACCAGGCGCTCAGGCTGCCAGTGGCGCTGTAAGGCGGCGTGAACTTCCTCGCGGCTGAGGGCGGCCAGGCGCTCGCTCCAGCCGTCCAGGTAGTCCAGCGGCAGGCCGTTCCAGGCGATGTTCGAGAGGTTGGCTAGCAGCTTGCGGTTGCTGTCCAGGCGCAGGGCAAAGCCGCCAATCAGGTTGTCTTTGGCGGCTTGCAGCTCTTCCTCTGTCGGGCCTTGGGCGATGAAGTCGGTCAGCACTTGGCGGGTGAGGGCAAGGGCTTGCTCGGCCTGGTCAGGGCGGGTTTGCAGGCCAATGCTGAAAGCGCCGGCGTGCAGGCCGGGGGACATGCTGCTGTAGATGCCATAGGTGAGGCCGCGCTTTTCGCGCACTTCTTCCATCAGGCGGGAGGTAAAGCCGCCACCGCCCAGGATGTGGTCGGCCAGCAGCAGGGGCAGAAAATCCGGGTCGCTGCGGGCAATGCCGGGTTGCCCCAGCAGGATATGCGCCTGCGCTGAGGCAAAGGGGATGTCGATATGCTGCGGTGCTTGCAGCGCTTCTACCTCGGCCACGGCGGATAGGCTGGGGCAGGCGGCGTTGGCTATGCTGGCTTGGGGCAGTTGTGCCAGTAGTTGCTGTACTAGCTTATCGGCCTGGGCTTTGTCCAGCGCACCGACGATGCTGACTTTGGCGCGGCAGGGGCGCACGATGGCATGGTGCCAGGCGGCCATGGTGGGGGCGCTGATGGCGGCCAAGCTGCGCTCTGTGACCGGGCGACCATAGGGATGGCTGCCATAGACGGCTTGGGCAAAGCCTTTTTGGGCAATGGTGGCGGGGCGGGTATTGGATTCGGCCAGGGCGGCGCTCAGGCGCTGGCGCTCGCGCTGCCAGGTTTGGCTGTTCCAACTGGGGTAGGCGATTTGGCGGCTGGCGAGCGCGGCAGCGCCTTGCAGCAGGTCGGGCTGGCTGAGGCTGCGCAGTTGGTAGCTAAAGCTGTCGCGCCCGGCGTGGGCGTTGAAGCTGGCTCCCAAGTCTGCCCAGGCTTCGCCCAGGGCGTTTTCATCCAGGGCGGGCTGGCCTTTTTGGGCGGTGATGCCTTTGCTGCTCATCAGGGCGACGGCGCTGGATAAGCCTTCCTGCCCGCTGGGGTCGCGGCGGCTGCCGCCGTCAAAGCGCAGTTCTACATCGACCATCGGCAGGCTGGGGCTGTGTATCAGCCAGACTTGTGCGCCGCTGGGCTGGCTCCAGTGCTCAATCGGCAGAAATGCCCAGGCGCTGCTGCTGGCCAGGCTGCCTAGGCCGCCCAATAGGGCGCAGCCCCAGAGGTTCAGGTTCAGGCGACTGAATGTGCTGGAAGAAAATGGGTGTGCGGTGGTGGTAGTCATTGGGCGTTTTCCCCTTGCGTGGCTTCCGTGGCTGGAGTGGCTGCGGCGGTGTTCTTGGGGGCTTGGGGCAGCAGGGTGGCGACGGTGAGCTGCTCATCCCCAAAGTAGCGCTGGGCGACAGATTGCACTTGCTCGGCGCTGATGTTGTGCAGGTGGTAGAGCAACCAGTCTTCCGCGTTCACCGGCCAGCCCAGCACCCAGTAGCGCCCCAGGCTTTGCGCCTGCCCCATAAGGGAGTCGCGGCCATAGA
>CAZMMM010000029.1:0-11695 GCA_964567385.1 uncultured Comamonas sp. | reverse complement strand
GGCGCAGCAGAGGGGCTTTATCTACGGGGGCCAGAGGGGCTGCCGGCGGGGTGGTGGGGGTGGTTTTTTCTGACATGAACAAGCGGCTCCTAGCAAACATTTCAGCACAGCCCCTGGCTTGGGTTTCATGAGGGCGCTTGCCTCCAAGCGCGCCGCTGTACTGCGCCCTTGGTATTTTTAAAGGGCATCTGGGCCTGCGATTGTAGGAGCTGGTTTAAAAATCAGTGCTGGCAGGGTTTGAGGCTGCGCCACTTCACAAAGCCTGACGCAGCCAAGGCCGTAAGCGGCGCGTTCAACCCCATAATCGGCCCATGCCCCATCGCTGGAAACCCAATGTCACCGTGGCCGCCATCATTGAGCAGGCGCAGCGCTTTCTCCTCATCGAAGAGCACACCTTCGAGGGGCTGCGCCTAAATACCCCTGCCGGCCACTTAGACCCTGCCGAATCCCCCGTGCAAGCCTGCATTCGCGAAGTGCGCGAAGAGGCGGGCTACGACTTCACGCCCACAGCGCTGGTGGGTATTCATCTCAACCGCTTTGTGCGCACACGCACAGGCTCTGACATCACCTATCTGCGCTTTACTTTTTGCGGCACTTTGGGGCGGCATTACCCCGAGCAAGCCCTGGACACCGGCATTGTGCGCACCCTATGGCTTACCCGCGATGAGATTGCCGCCCAGGCGCAAGCCCAACGCCTGCGCAGCCCCGTGCTGCTGCCAACGATTGATGCGTATCTGGCAGGCCAGCGCTTCAACCTTGACCTGATTCAGACCGACCCTAGCATCTACGCCACCCCGCACGCACCGTGATACTCGGTGCTGTTACTGACAAGGGTTAATCCGACTTGATTCGACAAGCCCTCAGTTTGTCGCACAATTGGGGGTATTCGTTGCCCTCGCCAAGCTCTGGGCTTTTATTTGGTTTTAGGTACGCTTGCTACCAGCCCCGCCTTGCACTATCTTTACAATCATGAACCGCCTAGCCTCCATTCTGCCCGCCGATCACGTGCTCGTTGGCGTTGAAGCCACCAGCAAAAAACGCGCTTTTGAAGAAGCGGGGCTGCTGTTTGAGGGCTTGCATGGCCTGTCCCGCGCCTTGATTACCGATAGCCTGTTTGCGCGTGAGCGCCTGGGTTCTACCGGTCTGGGGCATGGCGTGGCAATTCCGCATGGCCGCATCAAGGGGCTCAAAGCGCCCATGGCCGCCATGTTCCAGCTAGAGCGCCCCATTGGCTTTGATGCCCCTGATGAGCAGCCTGTAAGCCTGCTGATTTTTTTGCTGGTGCCCGAGGCCGCCACCCAGCAGCACCTGGAAGTATTGTCAGAAATTGCCGAGCTGCTCAGCAACAGCCAGCTGCGCGAAGCCCTGAAAACCACGGCAGACGCTGCCGCCTTGCACACCCTGGTAGCCAACTGGACGGCCGCCCCTGCACCCGCAGCGCCCTAAGCCCGTACACCCCCTGAGCTGGCATGCTGCTTCGCTTATCGCTTTTAGCCCTTTGAAGACGGCCCCGCGCCGCCCACACCGCCATGCGCCATAAAGCCATTAACGCCGATAAATTATTTGACGCTTTCCACAGCACCCTAGGCTGGCAATGGCAGGCAGGCCATGGCAACCCCGAGCGCCGCTTTGATGAAATGGCCGTTCGCTCAGCCCGCTCTGGTGCTGACTTGGTGGGCTATCTGAACTACATCCACCCCTATCGCCTGCAGGTTTTAGGCCACCGTGAAGTCGCCTACCTGACCAACTCCACCGCTGAAGATTGCGAGCGCCGCGTTGCCCGCATCACCAGCCTGGAGCCCCCCGTGCTGGTGCTGGCTGATGGACAAGCCGCCCCACCCCAGCTCATCGCCATGTGCGAGAGCTTTCACATCCCGCTGTTTGCCACGAAAGAGGCATCGGCTTTTGTCATTGATGTGCTGCGCGCCTATCTGTCCAAGCACTTTGCCGACCGCACTACCGTGCATGGCGTATTCATGGACATCCTGGGCATGGGGGTGCTGATTACCGGTGAGTCTGGCCTGGGCAAAAGCGAGTTGGGGCTAGAGCTGATTACCCGTGGCAACGGCCTGGTGGCCGACGATGCCGTGGATTTGTACCGCATCAACCAAACCACCATTGAAGGCCGTTGCCCCGAGTTGCTGCGCAATTTGCTGGAAGTACGCGGCATTGGCCTGCTGGATATTCGCGCCATTTTTGGGGAAACGGCGGTGCGCCGAAAAATGCGCCTCAAGCTGATTGTTCACCTTGTGCGGCGCGAAACCATGGAAAAAGAATACGAACGCTTGCCCCAAGAGCCCCTCACCCAAGACGTGTTGGGGGTGCCGGTGCGCAAAGTCGTGGTGCAAGTCGTTGCTGGGCGCAACATTGCCGTTTTAGTCGAAGCAGCGGTGCGCAACACCATTTTGCAGTTGCGCGGGATTGACACCTATGAGGAGTTTGTCGAGCGCCACCGCCAGGCCATGCAGCGCGATATGGGCAGTGACTCTGGGTATTGATCTGCAGAGCCTGCTGCCCTTTTAAAGCCTCTACACAGGCCGTCTTGTTACTTCGTGCTCAAGCACTGATTGCACACGCCATAAATTGACATGGAGTGGTCTTGAATCGTCCAGCCCAGGCTGTCCGCGATAGCGTTTTGGCGCTTTTCAATCTCAGGGTCAAAAAACTCCTCCACGCGGCCACAGCGAGTGCATACCAAGTGGTCGTGATGCTCGCCCTCATCGAGCTCGTACACGGCTTTGCTGCCATCAAAATTGCTGCGCAGCAAAATACCTGCCTGCTCAAACTGAGTCAGTACGCGGTACACCGTGGCCAGACCGATGTCTGAGCCATCATCCAGCAGCACACGAAAGATATCATCAGCCGTCATGTGGCGCTGCTCACCAGACTGAAACACCTCCAAAATTTTCAGCCGTGGCAAAGTAGCCTTCAAACCAGTGCTTTTCAAGTTTTCAATATTGTTCATACGAATCGCCATTTCAAGTTGTTCTCTATGCCTACAAGGTGCAGCAAACTGCCCCGCTACAATGCATTGAATCATAGCCTTGCGCTAGTACCGATACACCGCCCCCTGTTACTTCTAATTCTGCACTCCTATGCCAGCCACTACCCACAGCCCTGCATGGGCCCGCCCTCTTGGAGCGGTGAGCAGCGCCCTGCTGCTGCCTTTGCTGTTGAGCGCCTGCAGCAGCATCAGCGATGCCTCTCGCAGCACCTTGCACGCCCTTACCCCCTATAAGGTTGAGGTGGTGCAAGGCAACTTCGTCTCGCGCGAGCAGGTGCAAGCCTTGCAGCGCGGCATGAGCCGCCAGCAAGTGCGCGAAATTCTGGGCACCCCCCTGATTACCAGCGTGTTTCACGCAGACCGCTGGGAATATGTATTCACCATCAAGCGCCAAGGCGTAGCGGAGCAAAACCGCAAGCTCACCGTTTACTTCAGCGGCGAGCGCTTCTCACGCGCTGAAGGCGATGAGATGCCTTCAGAAGAAGAGTTTGTCGCCTCTCTAGGCCGCCCCAAGGGCAAGCTCAAAATCCCCCCACTGGAGGCCAGCGAAGCCCAATTGGCCAAATACCCAGCCAGCGATGCCGCCGCCAAAGCCACCGCACCCGCTGGCAACGCCCAGCCCGCTATGCCAGCAGGCCAGCAGCGCAGCTACCCTCCTTTAGAACCCTAAATAATCCCCTATGACCACCACTGCTACTACCGCACCCCACCGCATAGCCATTGCAGGCGCTTCTGGCCGCATGGGCCGTATGTTGATTGAGGCCGTACTGGCCAGCCCAGACTGCCAGCTGGCAGCCGCCATTGACCGCCCTGACACAGCCCAGCTGGGGCAGGATGCCGGACTGCTCCTAGGCCAAGAGACGGGCGTACTCATCAGCGCGGATGTGCGCAGCGCCTTGGCGCAAGCGGATTACCTGATTGACTTCACCCGCCCCGAAGGTACTTTGGCCCACTTGGCCATCTGCGCTGAGCTGGGGGTGAAAACCATCATCGGCACCACCGGCTTTGACGAGGCACAAAAAGCCCAAATCGCCCAATACGCCCAGCAGGCCGCTGTGGTGTTTGCCCCCAATATGAGCGTGGGGGTCAACGTCACCCTCAAGCTGCTGGAGCTGGCGGCCAAGGTGTTGCCTGATTACGATGTGGAAATCATCGAGGCCACCACAAGCACAAGGTGGATGCCCCCTCTGGCACGGCCCTCAAAATGGGCGAAGTCGTCGCCCAAGCCCAGAACACCGCCCTACAAGACCGCGCTGTCTATGAGCGCTACGGCCACACCGGCGAGCGCCAGCCCGGCACCATCGGCTTTGCCACCATACGCGGTGGCGACATCATCGGCGAGCACACCGCCCTGTTCGCTGGCACGGGCGAGCGCATAGAAATCACCCACAAATCGTCCAACCGCGCAGGCTACGCCCAGGGCAGCCTGCAAGCCGTGCGCTTCCTGGCAGGCCAGCGCACCGGCCTGTTTGATATGTTTGACGTGCTCAAGCTGCGCTAAACAGCCAAGGCCTAAGGCTGCTGCAAGCGCCGCACGTCCACCAGGGCGATGCGGCGCTTGTCCATTTCCAGCACCTCAAAGCGCAAGCCCTCGGCCTCCAGGCTATCGCCCTCTTTGGGCAACTGCTCAAAGCGCGCCAGCAAAAAGCCGCCCAAAGTGCTGTAGTCATCGTTTTGCGCCAGGGTGTAGGTTTCGGTGGCTACTTCCAGCGTGTGCAGGTCAGCCAGACCATCTACCACCCAGTGGCCGGGGATTTCCTGCGGCTGGATATCAGGCACTTCGCCCTCTTCGGGGAATTCACCGGCGATGGCTTCGAGCAGGTCAATCGGCGTGACCAAGCCCAAAATACTGCCGAACTCATCACTCACCAGGGCAATCTGCGCACGTGAATCACGCATCTGCTCCACCAGCTTGATGACATTCACCGTTGCAGGCACCACCAGCGGCTGGCGCAGGCTGTTGGCATGGTTGATTTCGCCACTACTCATCAAATCAGCCAGCAAGTCACGCACGCGGGCCACGCCCTCCAGACGGTCAAGCTCGCCGCGTGAAACGGGCATCAGCCCGTGGCGGGTGTGCAGCAGTTGCTGGCGCAGCTGCTCGGGCGACTGCTCTAGGTCTATCCACAAAATATCAGCACGTGGGGTCATGACGGACTGGGCATTGCGCTCGGCCAGTGACAGCACACCGCTGACCATGTGGCGCTCTTGCTGGCCAAAAGCAGCCTGCAGGGCGGCGGCCTCCACCGAGCTGCTCTGGCTGCCCTCACCGCTGCCATTGCTGGCCACCTCGGCGGCAGATTTACGCCCACCCAGCATTTGCAAAATGGTGTTGGCTGTGCGCTCGCGCAAAGGCATACGCGCCTGGTTGCGACGCAGATTGCGCAGCGCCATCTGGTTGAAGAACTCAATCATGATGGAGAAGCCAATGGCCGCGTACAGATAGCCCTTGGGCAGGTGAAAGCCAAAGCCCTCGGCCAGCAGGCTCAGGCCAATCATGAGCAAAAAGCTCAGGCACAGTACCACCACGGTGGGGTGGGCATTGACGAATTGCGTCAGCGGCTTAGAGGCCAGCAGCATGACCCCCATGGCAATCACCACGGCAGCCATCATCACGCCCAGGTGGTCCACCATACCGACGGCGGTAATCACCGAATCCAGAGAGAACACGGCATCGAGCAACACAATCTGCGTCACCACCACGCCAAAGCTGGCATAGGCACGTTGCTGGTTGTTGCTGTGCTCTAGCCCTTCTAGGCGCTCGTGCAGCTCAGTCGTCGCTTTGAAGAGCAGGAATAGGCCGCCCACCAGCAAAATCAAGGAGCGCCCGGAAAAATCCAGACTGCCCAAGCTAAACAACGGTGTCGTTAGCGACACCAGCCAAGAGATGGCCGAGAGCAGCACCAGCCGCATCACCAAGGCCAGCGACAGGCCAATCACCCGTGCGCGGTCGCGCTGCTCAGGCGGCAGCTTGTCAGCCAAGATGGCGATGAACACCAGGTTGTCCACCCCCAAGACAATCTCCAGAACAATCAGGGTAAGCAGGCCAACCCAGATGGAAGGGTCCATCAGCCAAGCAAAGCTTATTGCATCCATGGCTTGCCTCCTTGCGTAAAAAACAAAGCTGCCAAAGTGCAGCCATCAAGGGGCAAGAGCAAAGGTGCAGGGGGGGGCTTCATAACAGGAGCAAATAGTGGAACAAGTGGGAAATTCTAGCGTTTGTATGCCAAACCGCGCGGGCGCTCAGGCCTGACCCATGCGCTGAAACAGGCCACCGGGCTGGCTGGCTACCCAGCCCTCCAGCTCCAACTCCAGCAGCTGGGCTTGCAGGCGGGCGGCATCCAAGCCGGTGCGGGCGCTTAAAGCATCTAGGCCAATGGGGTCAAAGCCCATGGCCTCCAGCACGGGGTGGGCGGGGGCAGGGGCCGCTTGCGGCGTGCCTAACACCAGACTGGCCTGGGCAGGCGGCTGGGGCGTAGCGCGTGCTTTACGCACCGCTGGCGCTGGTGAGCGGGGGGCATTAGGGTGGCTGCGCTCCAGCTCTTCCATGATGTCTTGGGCAGTTTCCACCAGCTTGGCGCCTTGGCGAATCAGCGCATGGCAGCCGCGCGACTGCGGGGCGTGAATGGAGCCAGGGATGGCGAACACTTCCCGCCCCTGTTCGCTGGCCAGGCGGGCGGTAATCAAAGAGCCTGAGGCCAAGGCCGCCTCTACCACCAAAGTGCCCGCAGATAGTCCAGAAATAATACGGTTGCGCTTGGGAAAATTACTGGCAATGGGCGCTGTGCCCAGCGGAAACTCGCTCAGTAATAGCCCACGCTGGCTGATTTGCTGGGCCAGTGCCTGGTGGCGCTGGGGATAGACCACATCCAACCCCGTACCGACCACCGCCACGGTGCAAGGCACTGGAAGGCTCCCTGTCTGGGCAGGCGGCACAGCCTCTAAAGCGCCCTGATGGGCAGCGGCATCAATGCCAGCGGCCAAGCCGGAAACAACCGTCCACCCCATCCCCGCCAAAGCACGGGCAAATTGGCGGGCGTTATCCGCCCCCTGCGCAGTAGGGTGGCGCGAGCCAACCATGGCCAAACAATGCCCTATCTCTAGCAAAGGCGCTGCGCCCAGCACCAAAGCTGCCGGGCCTTGTGCATACAGCATCAGCGGTGGGTCTACCGTGTGCAGCAAGGCGCTGGGGTAGCGCACATCCCCCAAAGTAATCAGGGCGCGGGCTTGGCCTGCTGGAGGGCTATCCAGCCACTGCTGGGTATAGGCCAGCCTTTGTGCAAACTCAGGGGGCAGCTGGGCCAGTTGCTCAACCTGCCTGCGATTCACACTGGCCAGCCACTGGCTGGGCGCTGCGGCAAAAACCTGCTCCGGCCCCCCTAGGCTGGCTAGCAGGCGGCGGGCGCTGGTATTTCCTACGCTGGGGGTCAGGGCTAGCCGCAGCCAAGCGGCCAGCTCATCAGAGCCCATGGCGGGGACAAGCGGTTCAGGGGCAGAGGGCATAAGACTGGGCCAGCTGCAGCCAAAACCCGCCCGCTTTAGTAGGGGCTGCCCAAGCGGTCACCCACTTGCACACCACGGCGCACATCCATCACCAGGACGTAGGAGACGCGATCAAACACGCGGAACACCATGGCCGTGCCATTGGCCTGGTCTGGTAGCTGCACCTTGGCGCGCTGCGGATCGGTTTTATCCACCACGCGCATGCCCTTGGTGATGAGGGAGAGCACCATGCCTGGCTCCATGCCATCGGCCTCCCCCAGGTTGATGGCAATCACTTGGTGCTGAGTGCCATAGCGCATGGCATTGCTGGTGTAGATGCTGACGACATGGGCCTCCACATCCTCATTGGGGGCGTGGGGCACAAAGCTCAGGTACTGGCGCGGCGGCTCAGGCAACAGGCGGTCGCCAGCGCGGATTTCTTCCTTCACCTGGCGCACTTGCAAGGTGGCGGGGCGATAGCCCTCAGGGTCATCCACATCGGCCATGACTTCATCGGCCGTCAGCTCTACCTTGCCCACGTATTGGGCCTCGTAGCCCAGCACCTCCTTGGTGACGGGGTCAACCAAGGGCTTGGCCTCACGGAAGACGCGGTACAAGCGCTCATCGTCAGAGAGAATTTCCAGAGGCACACCATCAGAGCTGCGGGCATAGACCTCATCGCCCGGGCTCATGAACAAGCGCTCATCAGAGGCGGCAATCAAGCGCGGAGCCTGGGCCAGCGTGGGCTCTTCAATCACCAAGGGTTCGGTCAGGAACGGCTCAATCAGGTTCATTTGCAAGGTGGGCACGGCCAGGTCACGCATGCTCTGGCTGCGTACCGTGGGGCTGAGCTTGACCACCTCATTGCCGCCGCCGGGCTTCTTGGTAGTCAGGCGGGCAAAACCATTGGAGCGCTCTAGGTAGAGCGTTTGGCCAGGGTAAATCAGGTGGGGATTGGCAATGGCCTGCATATTCATGCCCCACAGCTCGGGCCAGCGCCACGCCTGGCGCAAAAACAGGCCCGAAATACGCCACAAAGTATCACCACGCTGCACGGTGTAGCTATCAGGGGCGTTGGCCGCCAGGGCGGAAAGGGGAACACCTTGCTGTGCCACTTGCTGGGCGGTCGCGCGCTGCTGGGCTGTAATGGGATGCTGCTGCGCCAAGGCGGTGCTGCCCAAGCTGGCACAAGCCGCGCCTACAAGCAGCGCACAAGTGGAGGCAATTGCTTTCATAGTGTTGTTTTCCCTTTTGGTGTGTTCTGTGTAGAGATTCTCTATTCTCTGTGATTCTGGGTGCAAGCCCATGATTGGGCAACGATTATCCCGGGCTGAACCTGCACCCACGCCTGAAAGTGGCCAAAATAGCGACAGTATCAATTCTTAATGTGACATGGCTCTACTCCCTATTCTTGCTTACCCCGATCCCCGTTTGCAAAAAATTGCCACACCCGTGGCGCAGGTGGACGATCGGATTCGTCAACAAATCAGCAACATGCTGGAGACGATGTACCACGCCAACGGCATTGGTCTGGCAGCCACACAGGTGGACTTTCACGAGCGCCTGATTGTGATTGACACCTCTGAAGAGCGCGACCAGCCCCTGGTGCTCATCAACCCCGAGCTGACCTGGACCAGCGAAGAAACCCAAATCAACGAAGAAGGCTGCCTGTCCGTGCCCGGCATCTACGACGGCGTAGAGCGCCACAGCGCCGTTACCGTGCAGGCACTCGATGAGCACGGCAACAGCCGCAGCATTGAGGCCGAGGGGCTGCTGGCCATCTGCATCCAGCACGAGATGGACCACCTCATGGGCAAGGTGTTTGTCGAATACCTCTCGCCCCTCAAGCGCGGGCGCATCAAAACCAAGTTGCTCAAGCAGCAAAAACAGGCAGAGCAGGCATGAAGCTGGTCTTTGCCGGAACGCCGGAATTTGCCAGCACCGCCCTGGAGCAACTGCTGGCCGCTGGCTTTGAAGTGCCGTTGGTGCTCACCCAGCCCGACCGCCCAGCGGGGCGCGGCATGAAGCTGCAAGCCTCACCCGTTAAGCAATGCGCCCAGCAGCACGGCACTCGCGTTTTGCAGCCGCGCAGCCTGCGCCTGGATGGCAAGTACCCGGACGATGCCGCCGCTGCCCAAGCTGCCCTGGCTGCCAGTGGTGCCGATATCTGGGTCGTTGCCGCCTACGGCTTGCTGCTGCCCCAGTGGGCGTTAGAGATGCCGCGCCTGGGCTGCCTGAACATCCACGCCTCCCTGCTACCGCGCTGGCGCGGGGCTGCGCCTATTCACCGCGCCATTGAGGCGGGCGACGCGCAAACCGGCATCAGCATCATGCAAATGGACGCGGGGCTGGACACCGGCGCAGTCTGCCTGGCGCAAAGCCTGCCCATTACCGCCCAAGACACCACCGCCAGCCTGCACGACAAGCTGGCCGAACTAGGCGGGCAGCTGATTGTGCAAGCGCTGACCCAGGCCAAAGCCCTGCCCCTGAGCACCAACCGCCTGCCCGCCACGCCCCAGCCCAGCGAAGGTATTACCTACGCCCACAAAATCGAAAAGCACGAGGCTTGGCTGGACTGGCGCTTGCCCGCCCTGCAACTAGCACAGCGCTTGCGGGCGTTTACGCCCTTTCCCGGCGGGGCGCTGCAATATGGGGCGGAAACCATCAAAGTCTGGCAGGCCGAGGCATTGGCTACTGCGCCTGTAGCGCAAGCCACCCCCGGCCAAGTGCTAGCGGCAGATGCCCAGGGCGTACTGGTAGCCTGCGGTAGCGGTGCATTGCGGCTAACGCAACTGCAACGCGCGGGCGGCAAGCGCCTGGCAGCGGCAGAATTTCTGCGCGGCTTTAGCCTGGCCGTGGGCACAGTGTTGAGCGTGCCCGAGTAGGCAAGCAAGCAATCAGGCCAGACCACTTGTGAACCCTCTAGCCACCCCTGCCACGCCCCACAGCGTGGCACGCAAAGCCTGGGATTTGGTACGCCAGCCCGCCTTTGCCCAAGCCGCCCGTGCCATCGCCCCCACCATGCCCGGTCTAGCCGCCTGGGGCTTGGTGACAGGGGTGGCTTTGGTCAAAGCGGGTTTGAGTGTGCCGCTGGCCGTCTTTATGACTGTGGCGGTATTTGCCGCCAGCGCCCAACTGGCCGTGCTGCCGCTGATGGTGGTGGGTGCTCCCCTGTGGGTGGTGTGGCTGACCGCCGCCTGCGTGAACTTGCGGTTTGTGGTGCTCAGTACCCTATGGCGTACTTACTTTGACCACCTGAGCCTGCGCCACCGCCTGGCGCTGGGCTACTTTAGCGGCGATATTATTTTTGTCGTCTTTACCCAGCGCTACACCACGGCGGACAAGCACCCTGAGCAACTGCCCTTCTTCTGGGGCGCTGCCGCTATGAACTGGCTGGTGTGGCAAGTGGCAGCGCTCTCGGGCGTGTTTGCTGCGCACTTTGTCCCGCTGGAATGGGGGCTGGGCTTTGCCGGGGTGCTGGCGCTGCTGGGGGTGCTGTACTCCATGCTGAAAGAGCCATCGACCTGGGTGGCCGCTGCCGTCTCTGCCGCTGCGGCCATTGCTGCTTTTGGCCTGCCACTGCGGCTGAACATTCTGGTTGCCATTGCCTCCGCCATCACCGTAGGCTTGCTGATGGAGCACAGCGAACGGCGCTGGCAACAAATCAGGAGCCGCCCGCATGGATGAGGCCAGCATCAACAACCTATGGGCGTGGGTGGCAACGGCTGGGCTGGCAGTCCTCACCGTGATTACCCGCGCCTTCTTCCTGATACCGCGCCGTGACCTGCCTTTGCCAGAATGGTTTAAGCGCGGCCTGCGCTATGCGCCCCTGGCGGCCTTGACCGCCGTTATCGCCCCGCAAATCGCCATGACCGACGGCACATTAGTCAGCACCTGGCTGGATGCCCGCTTGCCTGCCGTGCTTTGCGCCACCCTGTTCTTTATCTACAAGCGCGGCATTCTGGGCACGATTGGGATTGGCATGGCGGTGTATTTGCCGCTGCGTTTGGGGCTGGGGTGGTAAGCCTCAGCACCCGCCCATTCCTGATTACTGGCAGCGCTTCCACCCATTCCCCGCCAACGCCGCGTTCAAGCTGCGCAAACTTGCACGCTGCTCGGCAGTAATGCCATCCACCCGCAGGGTATAGAGCGTAGTACTGGGGCGCTCCTGCACCACTCTTGCGCCGCGCAGGCCGATGCCGACCAAAC